>JBGUET010000012.1:0-19726 GCA_041821225.1 Sedimentibacter sp. | reverse complement strand
TGACCTCTGACCATTCCTTGACCATTATTTAGCCCTTTACCTTGCCCGTTTTCTTGTCCTTGTCCTTGTCCTTGTCCTTGTCCATTTCCGCTTCCGTTACCCATCATGCCGCCAAAACTTGCCCCAAATTGCTGTCCTGTTCTTGCAGTTCCAGTTCCATCGCAAACTGCTTGATTTTCTTCTAATGCTAACATTATTTTGTCAGCTTCTTCCTGTGTCATTGAACCTTCAGCAACTCTTTCATTAAGAACTGCTATTTTGTTTTCATTTATTTCTGATTTGAATTCATTCAACTTTTCTGAATTCTTTGCAATTGTTCCGTATGATATTCCTTTTTCAAATTTCTCTGCTGTTACGTCTCCAACTGTTCTTCCTGTTACACCCGATGCTACCTCTGCTGGTGTTCTGAAATTTGATGCTGCGAAAGCTGTTACTGATGTAGCCCCTACTGCCAAAACCACTGCTCCAAGTACTGCTAATTTTTTTAAATTTGTCATTTTAAATGACCTCCTTATATTTGAATTTATTTTATATTCTTAATATACAAAAGCTTTATGTCAAAAGTATGTCTTTAATATTTCATTTTAGCGTTATTTTTATTTTATAACCTAATATTAATCAGTATGTATATGGCACTAATAATGGTTGTAATTAGGAATAAGCAATGCGGTTAAGCTTTGAAATTATTGTCCTTTATAAATATGAATGAGGCTCTTGTTCTTTCCCCTTGCAAATACATCAAGGCGATTTTGTTGCCAGGAAGCTGCAGACGGTTATGTAGACAACAAAAAAACTGATTAAATGAATAATCAGCTCTATTACCTTTTGTGTTTTTTAATCGATGGATTGAAATGCTTCTTTTATTATATTGCTTTTGTCTTCATCACAATCATATTCACTGTTAATTGGCTTTATTTTCTTGTTGTAAATGATCTTAAGAAAAATTGTATTTAATACCAATGACGCTATTTCTGCTATAGGATATGCCCACCAAATCATATTTACATCATTAGTTAATGAAAGAAAATATGCAGCGGGTACAAGAACAATCAATTGTCTGCCAATTGAATTCCAAAGACTCAACATACCGTTGCCAAATGCTTGAAATACGGAGCTTGAAACAATTGAAAAACCTGCAAAAACATAGCTGAGGCTTATAATGCGAAGTGCTGGAATACCAATTTTAAGCATATCCCCTGAAGCATTAAACATGGACAACAACTTTTCAGGAAAAATTTGAATAATTACAAGCGATAACAGCGTAATGCCTACAGCAATTTCAATACTAAATCTTATTGTATGAATAATACGCTCTTTATTTTTAGCTCCATAATTATATGCTAATATTGGAACCATTCCGTTATTAAGTCCAAACACTGGCATGAAGGCAAAACTTTGGAGTTTAAAATATACCCCAAAAACAGCCGTTGCAGTTGAAGAAAATTTTATAAGTATATTATTAATGCAGTAAGTAGTAATTGATGTTATTGAAAGCATAATTATGGATGGTACCCCTATTGAATAAATACTCTTAATTGTATTTAAATTAGGCCTAAATCCTTTGAATTTTATCGCTATTTCATGATTCACCTTAAAGTTAAACACAATTGCGAGAATCATGGCAACTATTTGTCCAATTACAGTAGCAAGTGCTGCACCTGCAACACCCATCTTAGGCATTCCAAGCAAACCAAAAATTAAAATTGGATCAAGAATAATATTAATAACTGCTCCAACGCCCTGGGTTATCATCGTGTAAAAAGTTTTACCTGTTGACTGCAACAGTCGTTCAAACGTTATTTGGCCAAATATGCCAATAGAAGCTACACTGCATATAGTTAAATACGACACCCCATAATCCAAAATTTCAACAATATTTGTCTGAGCACTGAAATAAACTTTCACAAGTGAAAGTCCAAACAAAAGGAATACAATATAGCTGAGTACTGCTAATAAAATACCATTGTTAGCTATGCTGTTGGCTTGTTCAAAGTTTTTTTCTCCCAGACTTTTTGAAAGCAAGGCATTGATTCCTACACCCGTTCCGACCCCTATTGCTATCATTAAATTTTGAACAGGAAAAGCCATGGATACAGCCGTTAGTGCATTAACACTAATTCGTGCGACAAATATGCTGTCTACCACATTATACAACGCCTGCACCAGCATAGATATCATCATTGGTATTGACATATTTATTAATAACTTTTTAATGGGCATAACCCCCATCTTATTTTCTTGTAATTGTTCCATTATGGTCCTCCATTGCTTACGTTTAATCCCATAAAAATAAAGTCGCTCTAGCAACTTTATTTTTAACTAAAATTTATTATAGTGTTTATAATATAATATGTCAACTTAATTCAAAAGTCTGCATCACATAAATATACTAGTTTTTATTACTATCTTTAATTCTAATTTGCATCTATATATTCGTCACTGTCATGATTTGTGCAAATGCACCATTATTTTATATCCCTAGAATTTATATATTATAAACTTTCTATTGCTTTTTTTGCCCACTTAGAATCATTCAATATTGGTCTTCCAACACCAATAAAATCCGCTTTTCCTTCTTTGAGAAGCTTTTCTGCTGCAAGTGCATTAGTAATTCCACCAGTTAATATTACAGGTATTTTTACTACATTTTTAACAGCTACAGAAAGAGAAGAAAAATAGCCCTGTTCATTATTATCCGGCAGTATAAATCCGCAAAATCCACCAGAGATATCAATAATATCAACTCCAGCTTTTTCAAAACTTTGTGCAGCAATTTTGCTATCTTCTATAGTGGTTCCTCCATTAGTGTAATCAGAAGCACCTAAACGTAAAAGAATAGGATAATCGCTTCCCACTGCTTCTCTAACAGCTTTAATCGTTTCTATGTGGAGTTTTATTCTTCCTCTTAAATTTACACCATATTCATCAGTTCTATTATTTGTAAGAGGAGATAGAAATTGATTTAATAAATATCCGTGTGCAGAATGAATTTCAACACCATCAAATCCAGCCGCCTTTACCCTCAATGCCGCTTCTTTGAATTTAATTATAATCCCTTGAATGTCTTCTTTCGTTAATTCTCTTGGAATGCTGCCGTTAAGCCCGCGTGGATTTAGAATAGGGGAAGGTCCAACAGGATTTTCCGTAACTTCATTCCTAGCTAAACTACCTGCATGATTAATTTGCATAACTGCTTTTGAGCCATTTTCGTGTATTATATCTGCTAACTTTTTTAAATAATCAATACAGCTGTCATCAGCTACTGATAATTGATTTAAACTAGCCTTGCCTTCTTCTGAAATATAACTGTGCTCAATAATAATTAAGGATATGAATCCTCCCTTTGATTTCTCATCGTAATATTCTAGTATACCCTTGCTTACTTTTCCATCGTCGTCCGCTTTAGCAGTAGCCATAGGCGGCATAACCAACCTGTTTTTCAATTGTATTCTTTTATTATCGTACGAATTTGTTAGATATGACATTTGTTGCCTCCTTTAAACATTTATACTATGTAACCTGAATTATTTTATACCTTCTTCTAGCACTTTTAACATTAAGTCAGCAGGCGCCTCTTTACCTGTCCAGATTTTGTAAGCTCCAGTACCCTGATATAGTAACATGGAAAGTCCATTTACAATTTTACATCCTATTTTCTCTGCATCACAAAGCATTTTGGTTTTAATTGGGTTGTAAATAACGTCGCAAACAGTTAAATTTCCATTTAGTAAATTCTTATCAATAGGACTACATTCTATGTCAGGAAACATTCCTACACTTGTAGTATTAATTAATACATCTGAATCATCTATAGCTTTTTTCATTTCTCCATAAATAAATGGAATCACTTCACTGCATTTACCTACCTTGTTGTTTATATCATTGGATAAAGCAGTTGCTTTCTCATGAGTTCTGTTGAAAATATATATTTTATTTGCCTCATTTAATGCCAATGTCATACTTATGGACCTTGCTGCTCCACCGCTTCCTAAAATAAAAACATTTTTACCTTCTATTTTTGTTGAAGTGTATTCCTCATATGATTTTAAAAATCCTGTTCCATCAGTATTATAACCCTTTAATATTCCATTTTTTATTGATACAGTATTAACTGCACCTATTAAGCTTGCATATTCGTCTATATCATCAAGATACTTCATTATTTCTATTTTGTAAGGTTTTGTTATATTAAATCCATCAAAATTCATCTTAGAAATTCCTCTAACAACAACTTCAAGGTTTTGAGGCAATACTTCTATGGGAATATAAATTTTATTTAATGAATCTTTCTCAAATGCTTTATTTTGCATTGCTGAAGAAAGAGAATGACCTAAAGGATATCCTAAAAGTCCTATGATTTTTGTATCTGTGTTAATATTCATAATTTTTACCTCATAATAACAGACAATATTTGATTTCTTTCATTATTATAGCATAAATTTTATTTTTTTTCAGCTTATTAATAATTTTTTGCGAAATAAAACCCACCTTAATAGGTGGGCATAATATTATGTGTATAAAACTTATATTTGAGCAACTCCAGAATCTCTTGCTGCCTGAGCTACTGCCTTTGCTACCGCCGGTCTTACTCTTTTATCAAATGGCATAGGAATTATATAATCTTCAGTAAGCTCTTCATCAGATATAAGTTGAGATAAAGCATTTGCTGCTGCTAATTTCATTTCTTCATTTATAGTCTTAGCGCGAACATCAAATGTACCTCTAAATATTCCTGGGAAAGCCAACACATTGTTTATCTGATTTGGATAATCACTTCTTCCAGTTCCCACTACCCTAGCTCCTGCCTTCTTAGCCAAGTCAGGGTCGATTTCTGGAACAGGATTAGCCATTGCAAATATTATAGAATCCTTATTCATACTTTTAACCATTTCTTCTGTAACGATGTTGGCCTGTGAAACACCAATAAACACATCCGCACCATTTAATGCATCTGCTAAATTACCAGATTTTCTATCCTTATTTGTCATTTCAGCCAATTCATCTTTTGCCCAGTTCATTCCTTTTTCTCTTTCCTTATAAATAATACCCGTTCTGTCAACAAGAAGCATTTCCTTCACACCGATGTTAAGAATAATCCTGGCTATTGCTATGCCTGCTGCCCCTGAACCGTTTATTACAACAACTAAGTCTTCCATTTTTTTCTTTGTAAGTCTAAGTGCATTCATTAGTCCAGCTAACACTATGATTGCAGTTCCGTGCTGATCGTCATGGAATACTGGAATTGAAAGTTTCTCTTTTAGTTTTCTCTCAATTTCAAAGCATCTTGGTGCTGATATATCTTCCAAATTGATTCCACCAAATACTGGTTCAATCATTTCAACAATCTTAACTATTTCATCTGGGTCTTTTGTGTTAACGCATATTGGGAAGGCATCCACTCCGCCAAAATCTTTAAATAAAACAGCTTTTCCTTCCATAACAGGTATAGCTGCATAAGGACCTATGTCCCCTAGTCCTAGAACAGCAGTTCCATCAGAAACTACTGCAACCAAATTTCCTTTTGATGTATAGTCGTAAACCGTATTAATATCCTTGTTAATTTCTTTGCATGGTTCAGCAACCCCTGGAGTGTATGCCAAGCTAAGACTCTCTTTGTCTGATACTGAAACTTTGCCCATTATATTTAATTTTCCATGATTATCTTTGTGTAATTTCAATGCATCATCTCTTAATGACATAATATACCTTCCTATTTTCTGTATTTTTCTCTTCCTAATTTATATAAATCATTTCCCTTATTATCAATAATAACTGTTACAGGAAAATTTTCAACTCTCAATTTAAAAATTGCTTCCGCTCCCAAATCAGGGTATGCTATGACTTCTGCTTCTTTAATTGCTTGTGCCAAAAGTGCTCCTGCTCCACCAATAGCAGCAAAATAAACTCCATTATTTTTAATAATAGAATCAATAACTTGTTGATTCCTAACTCCTTTGCCAATCATTCCTTTAATTCCGTTGTCCATTAAAAGAGGAGAATATACATCCATTCTACCACTAGTTGTAGGACCTGCAGAGCCAATTGCCTGTCCTGGCTTTGCAGGACATGGACCAACATAATAAATTGTTTGATTCGTTATATCCATAGGGAGCTTTTCTCCATTTTTAATTGATTCATAAAGTCTTTTATGGGCTGCATCACGTCCAGTATACATAATTCCGTTCAGCAATACCCTGTCACCTACTTTTAATTCATTAACTGTTTCATCAGTTAAAGGTAATTTCACTATTATTGACATTTATACAACCTCCAGTCATTATATAGTTGCTTCTTTATGCCTTGCCGCGTGACATTGAATATTTATAGCTACCGGCATGCTTGCAATGTGGGCAGGGAAAGTTTCAATATTTACAGCCAATGCTGTAGTTGTTCCACCGAATCCCTGTGGGCCAATACCAAGTTTGTTAATTTCTTCAAGAAGTTCTACTTCAAGTTTTGCAACTTCAGGATTTGCATTGTGTTCCCCAACAGTTCTAAGGAGCGACTCCTTGGCAATTAAGGTAGTTTTTTCAATTGTTCCACCAATTCCAATACCTACAATTATAGGAGGGCATGGATTCGAACCAGCTTTATCAACTGTATCTAATACAAATTTCTTTATACCATCTACCCCATCAGAAGGTTTAAGCATACATAGTGCGCTCATATTTTCACTTCCACCGCCTTTAGGTGCAAATATTAATTTTATTTTATCACCAGGAACAATTTTAATATGAATTATTGCTGGAGTATTGTCTCCAGTGTTTTTTCTAATCATAAAAGGGTCATTGACTATTGATTTTCGTAGATAGCCGTTTTTGTAACCTCTTCTTACTCCTTCATCAATTGCTTCGTTTAAATCTCCACCTACAAGACTTACTTCCTGACCTAATTCAAGAAAAACAACAGCAAAACCAGTATCTTGGCAAATAGGAACATCATTATTTGATGCAATTTCTCCATTTTCTAATATATCCGCTAATATTTCTTTGGCAAGAGGAGACTTTTCTTTGACATATGCGTCCTCTATTGCCTTTTTAACATCGTGTGGAAGATAATAATTAGATTCTATGCAAAGTTTCTCAACTGTTTTCGTTACATCTTCTACATTGATCTCTCTCATCTGATTTCTCCCTTCAGCTAATTTACACGTTATATAAAGATTACTACTAATTATAAAATATAACAAAGCTAATTATATTATAGGTATTATTTTTATTCAATGTTTTTCTTTATAAAATTAATTGCTATTAAAGGCAAAAGATTTATATATTTTTCTTTCAGGGCAAAAAAGTTCAATGCTAAAACGCATTGAATTTTTTATTAGAATATGTTATAATGCAGTTGTTACCTAATATGTACATACTTATTTTATCATATTTTAAAGAATATATAGTTAGGCACATATTAAAGAAAATGAATTTATACTAACGACTTAAAAAAATTATTCATAAAAATACAAAAAATTCTACCAACCCATATTACAGTGTTATTTAGTATGTAGAAAACGTTGTAGATGAATTTATTTTGATTTAAATATTTTACTAGGAGGTAAAACGAATATGATTGAACACAAAATAGTCAAAGGCCTTTCAACTACTCACAAAAGTGAGGGAGGTATGCATAATACTTTGTATTCTTCCAGGCCCACAGGAGAATTGAATTATCTGCTTAGCACACCAGAAATTTTAGAAATAATTATTGAAGCTTCATATAAAATGCTTGACCCACTACTACCAACTGGATACACAACTGTGGGTAAATATATAGAGCTTTCTCATGAACAGCCAACATTGACTCTATTGGGTGGAAAAATATCAACAACTATGACCGTCACTGAAGTTATTGGAAATAAAGTCAGTCTTGATTTTACTTGTCATGATGAAATTGGGTTAATATGTAAAGGTAGGTATGAACGATTTATAGTAAATAAAGATAAACTAATGGAAGCTACTTCCAAGAGAGCTCAAAGTAAAATGTAACAAAATATTTTAAGTGCATGTAAAATTTCAAGAATATTTTTTCCTGATATTTTATTAGCACTTTTTTAATTTACAATAACATTAATATATTAAATTTATAGAACTAAAAATTGTTACAGCATTATTTATATTACCTTTTTTACTTCTTTCCGTTATATAGCAGACACCCACTATTTCTCAATGTAATAATATGGTGCATTAAGGTGTTTTACTTAAATTCGTACGCATTATCTGTGCCAGAATTTATATAATAACATTTAGAAGATACCTTCTTAAGTCTTACAAATAATCATCAATATATAATTGAATTTTGTTTGTTGCAAATATTCTCTAATACCATTATAATCAAGTTAATATATAATTATAAAGGGGCTTAACAAATGACTGAAAATGACAAAAAAAAGTTTATTGTAAATGTAGCTTTTGTAGTAACAGTTTATGCAGTTTCATATTTCATTTTTGTATATATGATTCATTGGGTTATGCCATTTCTTGTAGGGTTTCTAATAGCCCTTGCGCTAAGGCCCTTAACAAAATTTGTAAATAAATTAGTAAATAATACAGGAAAAGGCGTTGCAATATTTGTTGTAGCCTTGTTTTATGCTGTTGCTGCTACAATAATTTGGCTTCTTTTAACTTTCTTAATTACACAGACAACTGAATTAATTAGGATCATGCCAAAATTGTACTTTTCAAAACTCGAACCACTATTGCTAGGCTTCAATGATTGGATCGTTGCAAATATGAAACTAATATCACCAGATGCAGCAGATGCAATTTCTCAAGTTATTACAAACAGCATTGATTATTTTGCAAATGGAGTTAAAAATGTATCAATTAATGTAGTACAATTCATTACAAAATTAATATCGAATTTTCCCTTATATTTAATATCAATTATTTTTACAATAATACTATCGGTATTCATAAGTGTGGAATACAGCAACTTAACAGCATTCATAAAACGTCAGTTACCTGATAAATTTAATTCAACATTTAGTGAGGCTCGCATATTTTTGAATGATACTTTGTGGAAAATGATAAAAGCTTACATGATAATAATGTCTATTACTTTTATTGAATTATTAGTCGGGTTAAATTTCTTAAAAGCAAGTTATGCCCTTCCAATTGCAGCAATAGTTTCTATACTCGATATACTTCCTATTATAGGAACTGGCGGCGTGCTAATACCATGGGCAATTACGGAATTAATTTCAGAGAATTATAGACTTGGTGGTGGGCTATTAATACTATACGTTGTGATTACAGTTGTACGAAATATTATTGAGCCAAGAATTGTAGGGCATCAAATAGGGCTGCATCCTATAATTACAATTACTGCAATGTATGCAGGTTTAAGATTGTTTGGCTTTGTAGGCTTTTTAACAGCTCCTATAATAACAATTTTAGTTAAGTACTTAAATGATACTGGGAAAATAAGTTTATTTAAATAATTAATTTATTGCACTAAAAAAGCAAGGTTATAAACCTTGCTTTTTATTTATCATTTTTGTTAGATAATGCCTTGTGCCATCATAGCGTCAGCTACTTTTTTAAATCCTGCTAAATTAGCTCCTGCTACTAAGTTATATCCTAAACCAGCTTCTTCAGCTGCAGCTACAGAGTTATTGTAAATATTTTTCATAATTTCGTGTAATTTGCCTTCAACTTCTTCAAATGTCCAGCTGTATCTCATTGAGTTCTGGCTCATTTCCAATGCTGATGTAGCAACTCCGCCAGCATTAACTGCTTTTGATGGTGCAACTATCATTCCACTTTCCTGGATAAATTTTAATGCGTCATTTGTAGTAGGCATATTAGCAACTTCTATATAGTATTTAGCTCCGCTTGCTACTATTTTCTTAGCTTCTACCATATTAACGTCATTTTGAGTAGCACATGGCATGTAGACATCTGCTTTTACTCCCCATGGCTTTTGTCCTGGGAAGAATTCTACTCCAAATTTATCAGAATAATCTTGAACTTTATCTCTTCCTGATGATCTCATAGAAAGCATGAAATCTTCTTTTTCTCCAACAACTCCATCTGGATCATAAACATATCCATCTGGTCCTGAGAATGCTACAACTTTTCCACCTAAATGGTTAATTTTCTGAACAACACCCCAAGCTACGTTTCCGAAACCTGAAACTACAAATGTCTTACCTTTAACTTCATCTCCAAAGTGTTTAAATACTTCTTGAGTATAGTAAACAGCGCCGTAACCTGTAGCTTCTGTTCTTGCTAAACTTCCGCCGTAAGGAATTCCTTTACCAGTTAATACACCATTTTCAAAAACTCCTTTTATTCTTCTATATTGTCCATATAAGTATCCTATTTCTCTTCCGCCAACACCTATATCTCCTGCTGGAACGTCTATGTCTGGGCCAATATATCTATATAATTCAGTCATGAAGGCTTGACAAAATCTCATTATTTCTGAATCTGATTTTCCTCTTGGGTCAAAATCTGAACCACCTTTTGCTCCACCTATTGGAAGGCCTGTCAATGAATCCTTAAAAGTTTGTTCAAATGCTAAAAATTTCATTATTCCAGGATATACAGATGGATGGAATCTTAATCCGCCCTTGTAAGGTCCTATTGCACCATTAAACTGTATTCTATATCCTCTGTTAACTTGTACTTTACCACTATCATCAACCCATGAAACTTTAAATGAAATGCTTCTTTCTGGTTCTACTAATCTTTCTAATAACCCAGCTGCTTCATATTCCGGATGTTTTTCAATCATTGGTTCAATACTGTATAAAACTTCTTCCACAGTTTGAATAAATTCAGGTTCATTAGAGTCTCTTTTCTTAACTTGATCAATTACTCTTTGAATATATGCGTTCATTTATAAAACCTCCATGAAATAATATTATGTACTTCATCTATAATTATATCAATGTTCATTCATAATGCAATCGATTTTATATTAACTATTTGTCATTTAAGCATTTTTAGCTATTGTAGTGATAAATTTAACTTTGATTTTTAATTTTAAATTAATTTGTTTAACTATCAATACTATTTATGTTAATTATTCGTAACATTTCACAGTCAAAAAAGCAAAAAGAGATTCCCTTTTAAAGTAAAATCTCTTTTTCCTAATATTTATTATTTTCTTGTACTATTCATCTTATTGTAATAATATGTCAGAGAAAACAAACTTTCATTTAAATGTACATTTTCTACAAATACATCCTCTGGCATGTTTAAATCTTTAGGAGCAAAGTTCCATATAGCTTTAATACCACATTTAACCACTTGTTCGGCTACTTGCTGACATACACTTTTTGGCGTACATATAACAACTATATCAATTTTTTCTTTTGCTAGGAAATTCTCTATTTCATCAGAATCCATAATTATAGCATCTCTAATTGACATTCCTATAAGTTTCGGATTTTTGTCGAACAAAGCTACTACTTCATAATCAGCTTCATAAAAACCAGTGTAATTTGCAATTGCCTGGCCAATATTTCCAGCGCCTACAATTACTATTTTATATTTTTTATCAAGTCCTAGTATCTTTGCAATTTCATTTCTTAAATTTTCTACATCATATCCAAACCCTTGTTGCCCGAATCCACCAAAATTATTTAAATCCTGACGTATCTGCGAAGCAGAAAAACCAGTCATATCACTTAATTCCCTTGAAGAAGTTTTGTTCACACCGCTTTTAGTCAATTCTCCAAGATACCTATAATACTTTGGTAATCTCCTAATTACAGCAGGTGAAATTTTTTCGTGCTTTTCCATAGTGCGCCTCCTGGGTATATTTTAACAATCTTTCCGCACTTTTGCAACAGTTTTTTTGCTAAAATAAACTTTTTTTCACAATTTTTTATTTATGAGTTTTTCATTATAATGCCCTCTACTACATTTGCTGCATCTTCACAAGCATCACAACACTTCTCTAATCGATTAAAAGCCACAGTCCATGTCATTATATCTATAGCATTTTCATTTGTCATATGGAGTCTTCGTACTGCCTCTGTATAAAGATTATCTCCATCCTCTTCAAGTTTATTAATTTTAATAATGTTTTTATGTATTTCTTTTGATTTGCGAAAATGTTTAAACTCTTGGAAAGTTAATGTCAATTCTTTACAACTCTTTAAAATTATATCAGAAAACCTAATAGCGTCATCTCTAATTTCTTTCACATTGTACATATACATGTGAAGTAATACATCTTCTATACAATCTGTAATGTCATCTATTTCATGTAAAAGCATTACTATATCCTCACGCTCTATAGGTGTTATAAATTCTTTTGCAAGCTTTCTCGTAATTTCATGGCCTTCCAAATCAGCAGCATGTTCTAAATTATGCATATGCTTCATTTGTTCTTGAAGCATATTGACATTAAAATCTTTAAGAATTTCATCTAACATTTTTGCAGCGTCACAACAAAATTCAGATAGTTTAATAAAACCATCAAAATAGTTAAATTCATTTTTGCGTGCCATTTTTCACCTCTATATTTAATTAAAAAATAATCATAAACAGTTTAGCCATGAAATAACCAATCAAACCACAGCCTGGAAATGTCAACACCCATGTCATAACCATTTCATTAACAAAACCCCATTTGACAGATGAAAGTCTTTTTGCAGCACCTACACCCATTATGGCTGTAGTCTTGGTATGGGTTGTACTAACAGGAATACCTGTCATTGATGAAATAAACAAACATGTTGCAGCTGCCATATCTGCAGAAAAGCCTTGGTACTTTTCCAATCTGCACATATCCATGCCAACTGATTTAATGATTTTATATCCACCTATAGATGTTCCCAAAGCCATAACTACGGAACAAACAAGCATCATCCAAACTGGAATTATAAAATTTGTAACATCAGCCTGCCCATTTGATAAAAATATGCCTAGCATGAAAACTCCCATAAATTTCTGGCCGTCTTGCGCCCCATGCATGAAGGCCATAGTTGCCCCGCTGGCAATTTGAGCCTTTTGAAAGAATAAATTTGTTTTGGTTCTGTTGAATCTACGAAAAATAAACTCAGTTATTTTAACAACAATCCATCCCATAGAAAAGCCTAAGACAGTTGATAAAACCAAACCATATATTACCTTAACCCACTCACTGCCGTTAATCCCAGATAACCCATTGTGCATAGCAATAGCAGCACCTGATAGACCAGCAATTAAAGCATGGCTCTCACTTGTAGGTATACCAAACCACCAAGCCGCAGTCGCCCATAATACTATTGCAAACAATGCAGCACATAAAGCAACTAACGCATCTTTTGAATCGCCTCCAAAATCTACCATATTATATATTGTCTGTGCAACATTTGCATTAACTGCAGTCATTACAAACACACCTAGAAAATTAAAAACAGCTGCCATTAAAATAGCAGATTTTGCAGTTATTGAACGGGTTGAAACGCATGTAGCAATGGCATTAGGGGCATCTGTCCATCCATTAACCATTATTACTGCCAGTGTTAATATTGTAGTAACTAAAAGCATAGGATTAGATGCATTATTATATAAAAAGTCTGAAAAAGAAACTGCCATATTTTTCTCCTGCTTTTATTAAATTCCAATAAAATTCTTTTTTCATCCTGTAAATATTCTTCAATTAGTTTTTTATACATCTTAATATAACACAAATTTGATATTTTTTCTACTAATTTCCATTTCGAAAAATATAATTATACCTATTTATTACGTGTCGTACTTTTGCAAAGCTGTATATATTTGTAACTATTTATTATTGTATTGAATACAATAATAAATAAAACTAAGACCAAATTTGGAGGGTATTATGAAAAAATTTATTTCTTTACTTATTGTTGTTCTTCTCTTTGTTTCAATGATGATTGGAGGTTGCAAACAAAAAGCAACTGAAAAACAGGATGTGCGCCTTGTTGAGGTTACTCACTCAATATTTTACGCACCTCAGTATGTAGCCATTGAAAATGGCTTTTTTGAAAAGCAAGGCATGAATATTGAGCTTACCAATGGTGGCGGTGCTGATAAATGCATGGCTGCACTAGTAAGTGGAGAAGCAGATGTGGCTTTTATGGGACCAGAAGCAAGCGTATATGTTTATATTCAAGGAAGAGAAGACCATGCGGTTAATTTTGCTCAGCTTACTCAAAGAGACGGTTCTTTTATTGTTGGAAGAGAAAAAGATGATAGTTTCAGCCTTGATAAGTTAAAGGGGAAAACCATACTTGGAGGCAGAAAAGGTGGGATGCCTCTAATGGCTTTAGAATATGTTTTAAAACAAAACAATATGACTCCCGGTGTTGACCTTGACGTAAGAACCGATGTGCAATTTGACATGATGGCAGGTGCATTTGCATCAGGCGAAGCTGATTATACAACATTGTTTGAACCTTTAGCTTCTACATTTGAAAAGCAGGGTAATGGATATATACTTGCATCTGTAGGCCAGCTTGCAGGTTATATTCCATATACATGTTACAGTTCTTTGGAAAGTTACATTAAAGCAAATCCTGAAACAATTCAGGGATTTGCAAATGCACTTTATGAAGGTATGATGTGGGTTGAAGAACATTCAGCAATAGAAGTTGCTGAAGCAATACACCCACAATTTGAAGATTCAGACGTAAATTTCTTAGCGGAAATAGTTCAGGCATACAAAGATTTAGACACTTGGAACCCAGATCTTGTACTGGGCGAGGATGGATATAACAAACTTATAGATATTATGAAAACTGCTGGTGAAATTGAAGAAGGTGCTCCTTATTTAGAAATTCAAACTCCAGATTTTGCATTAAAAGCAAAAGAAAATTACAAAAAATAATTAAAAAAATGTCATTCTGTAGCAAACGACATTATCGTTACACAGGATGACATTTACATTTATTAATATTGATTGAATGCTGGCATTACACTATCATCTTTAAAATCAAGACCCGCTTCCTTGAAAGATAGGCCTTCAATATTATATTCTACATTTGCTATTTCATCAAATTGTTTAAGGCAAAGAACAACTATTGCATTCATATCTTCATACTCCTCTTCAGAAAGATTCACTGCCTCAACTCCTAAATCAACAACTGCTGTATCCCCTTTAACATTAACAGCTCGAAGATTTAAGTTCATAGGTATATTGTTGCTAAGAACAGTATCTGAAGGTGGGCCATTGAACAACTTTTCCACAACTGTAACAGCGGGATTATCTATTTTGCTTGCAGAAAATGTTATTGGAATATAATGTCCTGCAACCTCAGTATCAGGAGCTTTATAGTAAACTGTATAATTTACTCCATTGTCATTTCCATACAAATTAATGTTTTCTCTTTCAAAAGCTGAAGCAATTCCATACCCTTTAGGCAATGATGCCAGTATTTGTCCATCAACTAATATTTCAACTTTGTTGATGGTAGGAAATTCAGTCAGCGTATATGTAATTGCAGAAACCATATTTTCTTCCTGATCATAAGAACTCGTATTCAATACATTTTTGCTTAAATCTACTCGGCACATGCCATCTTTAATTGACATTCCTCTAATCTCTGTTCCTTCAGGCAACACTCCATGTAGCCCAGATTGAGCGATTTTTTGCTCTGTTTCGCTACCTACGACCATGCTTCTTAATGTAGCTTTTGCAATTCCTTCTTCCCATGGAATTGAAGTGTTCACAGGAACTACAAACCCATTTTCATCCTCATAATATGCTAGTATTTCTTTCGTTTTTATATTTTGTGCATTAACAGTGACGGTTTCAATTGTATCCTCGGCTGTTTCATACACTGCTTCTTCACCAATACTGTCATCTACAATTTCAAGTTCTGACAAATCTGTTACATCTGCTAAATCAGTATTATGTTCCTCCTTTAAACCAACCATCGTGTCTAAAGTGCTGCATCCTGTTATACTTACCGTTAAACAAGCAATCAATATCAGAGACATAATCTTATTATACGACAATTTCACAACCTCCTCACGCCTTTATATATATAATTATATTTGGCATGTACAGAAGATATGATAACTATTTAAACTATTTCATCATAATAATTCCACACATTAATCCCCTTTTTCCCTTCTGCCCCCTGTGAGAAAACAACAAATCATTGTGACATTTAGTACATAGGCCTGAGATTTCTATATTATTTTCTTTGATTCCTTCTTTAATTAAAACATATTTATTTATCTCCCACAAATCAAAGTGATATTTAACTCCCTTTATTTTCATAAAGTCCTTATATTTGGGGTCAACTAAAATAAACATATCTGCCACATCCTCATCAACTTCAAAACAACACTGTCCAAGAGATGGTCCTATGACGACCTTAATATTTTCAGGATTGCAGTTAAAATCATTTACGAATGCTTTAACCATATTCCCAGCTATATTTTTTAATGTACCTCTCCAGCCAGCATGGGCCATTCCTATTACCTTTTGGACTGGGTCAAAGAAAAATACAGGAGTACAATCTGCGTGAAAGGTCATTAAAGCCACATTTCTCTTATTAGTAAACAAACCGTCTACATTTGTGTAGTTCGGCTCTTTCATAGCTCTTCCTTTTTCATTTTCTGTTACATATCTAATATTATTTGTGTGCGTCTGGTGAGTTTCCACTATATCTTCTATTTTTATTTTAAGCTTCTCCACCATTATTTTATAATTTTCCATTACGTTTTCTTGTTTGTCCCCAGTTTTAAATCCTAAATTCATTGAGGCAAACTGTCCTTCACTTACTCCTCCTGCCCTAGTGGTGAAACAATGAAACAAATTTTCATGTTCTTCTAAAGAAGGAAAAGTTAAATATTTAAAATCTTGAATTTCATTTAATTTATACATATTAACTCCTATTTATTATATTATCATGGTGATTTTTAATTATTTTCAAAACAATTATATCATAGTAAAAATTTTATGTATATTATAATCAAATATTTGCAAATTACTTTCATTCTTTTTAAATTTATGTTAATATTATTGTACCTTAACTTAAATGAAAATATTGATATTTAACCATGTCAGATTAATGGAGGATTATATGATAATATCACCTGTTTTAGATAAAGAAAGCAAAAAAGCTCTTTACATACAACTTTATGAGTACATAAAATTAGAGATTACTTCTGGCTTATTAAAACCTGATTCCAAACTTCCATCTATAAGAGAAGCCTCTTCAACTCTACATTTAAGCAAGACTACCATAGAAAATTCATACAGCCAACTTGTAGCGGAAGGATATGTAGAAAATTACCCTAAAAAAGGATATTTTGTTTGCGATTTAAGCGAATACAAATTTGAAATAAATACACATATCCCACCAAACCCCATATTTCATTCTACTGAAACAGACTATATTAATGATGGCGTTGATAAAGACAGCCTTGATATTTCCACATGGAAAAGATTGTACAATAAAATTATATCAGAAGAGGCCACAAACATTTACAGCAGTGGTTCTACCCAAGGAGAAAAAGTATTGAGAGATGAAATTGCAAATTTTGTAAATACTATGAGAGGAGGACGCACAAGTTCTGAACAAGTAATAGTTGGAGCAGGTGTTCAATACTTGCTAGGCATTTTAATTGGAATAATAAAAAAAGACTACGATACTGTTGCAGTTGAAACGCCGGGTTTCAATAAAGCTGAATACATATTTGATGATTACTCATTTAACATTAGACATATTGCTATTACAGATGATGGATTGCCCATATCCACTTTAAGAGAAAGTGACGCTAAGCTTATTTACATAAGTCCATCCCATCAATATCCTCTTGGTACAGTCATGCCAGTAAACAAGCGCATGGAACTATTAGATTGGGCATATAAGAATAACGGTTTTATAATCGAAGATGATTACGATGCAATCATAAGGTATGGTGGAATGCCAATTCCTAGCCTTCAGGGGCTTGATGAAAATGATTGTGTCATATATCTTGGATCATTTTCAAAAATGCTTCTTCCTTCACTTAGGATAAGCTTCATGGTAATACCTAAACAGCTTCTTTCAAAATACAATGAAATCAAAATACGTCACACACAATCAACTTCAAAAATTGACCAGCTTGTACTTGCCAATTTCATGAAGGAAGGTTACATGTTAAAGCATCTTAGAAAAATTAAGCGAATATATAAAAAGAAAAATTTATTGATTGCTACAAGTTTTAAAAATATATTCAAAGACAAACTAGAAATAATAAACTCTGAATCGGGACTACATATAGTTTGTGAAGCTAACACCTTTAAAAAGCAAGATGTTTTATATGCAGATGCAAAAAAAGCGCGCATACTTTTAAATATAATAAGCACATGTGAAAACAAAGTTATTTTCTCCCTAAATTACAGCGGAGTAAGCACAAACAAAATTCAGGATTTTACAGATTTATTAGGAGAAGTTCTTTTTCAATAGAAAAAGTCATCTCACACCAATGCACGTACCATTCAGTATAATAGGATTCAATAAAATTATAACTGCTTTGGTAATTCATCAAATTTAAAACCATAAAAATACAAACAGCAACGAAATACTCGATTGCTGCTTGTATCTATTTAATATGTCTCTTTTACTTATAAGCTACTACTTCAATTTCCACTAAAGCATCCTTTGGTAATCTAGCAACTTCTGTAAAAATAATTTTCTTCACTAATTTACCTCCGAAACTTTGCTTTTTCTTAGAACTTTCCCAGGTCTTTTCCCAGTGTCCTCTCCATTTTTTATTACTACTTCTCCATTAACAATTACATACTCAATTCCCACTGGATATTGGTTAGGATCATTGTAATCACCTTTATCAATGATTTTATCAAAATCAAATAATACTAAATCCGCCTTATAACCTTCTTTTAGTAAACCTCTGTCTTTTAATCCTATAACAGCAGCAGATTTACTTGTCATCTTGTAAATAGCAGTCTCTAAAGTGAAGCCTTTTTCATCTCTAACATATTTACCCAATACTCTTGGGAATGCTCCAAATAATCTTGGATGCGGCTTCCCACCCATAATACCATCAGTACAAACATTTTGCTCAGGTCTACTCATAATAAGTTTTACATGTTCTTCAGTACCGTAGAAGTCTACTAACCCAACAATATTTTCTTCTTCAAGAATTACATCAAATATTGCGTCAAGAGGATCTTTGCCTTTAATTTTACCAACTTCAATCAGATTCTTTCCCACAACATCTTTATTCTTTTCTGAACCGACAAATGTTACGAAAATACCTTCTAAACCAGCGAATTCAACAAAATTATCCCATCCAGGTATTCCATTAGCAATATCTTTTTTCATCTTTTCTCTTAAATCAGCATCTTTTAATCTTTCTACCAATTTATCTGTACCGCCATCATGAACCCAAGGTGGAAGAATAACGCTCATCAATATCAGCATAGCAGCAAGGTGGATAAATCATACCAGTTGACATTCCAAATGCACCTTCATCTATAGCCTTGGCTAAATTAGCTTGCATTATAGTCATTTCTTCTTGAGTTGGTTTTCTGTTATCCAATCCCATGGAAATCATTCTTACATTTCCATGAGGAGCTAGATATGCAATATTAGGTCCTAACTCCAATTTTTCTATTCTCTCTAGGTAATCAGCCACACTTCTCCAAGTCCACTCTACTTCATATTCTCCTTCAAGACCTTTCATAGCCTTTATCCAAGAAGATAGATTTTTAGCATCAATAATTTCAGCATCCTCACATTGAAGATTCTCTCCTATTTTTTCTATCTTATCTCCATCAAGAAGAATATCTCCTTTATATGAGC
>JBGUET010000011.1:0-19802 GCA_041821225.1 Sedimentibacter sp. | reverse complement strand
AGCACCAGTTAATGCATCAAAATCAACAATTTCTGCGCTTGTATCCAATCCTATAAACTGGCTTTGAAATTCTGGTTCTGTAGTTCTTGAACCAAGACCTGAAGTTTCCGTGTGCGCTATAACATTTACACCAGATATTTTACCATCAGGCGTAAATCCTACAAACAATTCCATATCTCCGCCATATCCAGGAACAGTGCTTAAAGTTCTTACAACGTCACCTAACTTATTGCCTGAACCATCAACAGCTACAAGCAAATCAATAAACTTTGCATTTTCTGCTTTAATTGATTCAACCAAGGCAACATCTTCCCAAGGATCAAACATTTCTGCACCAGGCATTACTGATTGAAGCACTGCAGGATCCATTGCAGCCTTAGCTTCGGCATCAGCTATTTTATCTTTTGTAAAATCATTGGCAAATGCTAATATACCACCAGCTATAGCAGATATTAAACACAAAATACCACCAAGTCTCACTAAATTATTTTTCATGTTTTACACCTCCTGTTACTCCAAATACACTAGGTGTAACATATTTATTTATGAGTGGAGTTAAAACATTCATTAGTAATATTGAATAGGAAACTCCTTCTGGATAACCACCAATTTTTCTGATTATCATTGTCATTACTCCAGCTCCTACAGCATAAATAATTTTACCTTTGTCTGTAATTGGACTTGTAGCAAAATCTGTAGCCATAAAGAACGCTCCAAGCATAAGTCCACCACCGAACAAATGATATAAAAGCATTCCTCCTCCATCAACTACCAAAGCAATTACAGCTACAGTACCTATATAAAATACTGGGATAATCCATTTAATTGTGCCTCTGTATATTAAATAAATACCTCCTAAAATCAGAAGTATTGAAGAGGTTTCTCCCAAGCATCCAGGTATATTTCCTAACAGCATGTTCATAGTTGAAGGAAGTTGACCTGTTGCCGTACCTTTTAGTATTGCCAATGGTGTTGCTGAAGTAATTGCATCAGTTGCTGGGTTTATAAATCCGCTTGTCATGTGTGTTGACCATGATGAAACTAAAAAAGCTCGTCCCGCTAATGCTGGATTTAAAAAATTAAAACCGATTCCGCCAAATATTTGTTTTACTATTGCAATTGCAAAAGCTGAACCAGCAACGGCAATCCACCATGGTGCTGTTGACGGGATGTTAAAAGCTAATAATATTCCAGTAACCACTGCACTTAAATCAGTGACAGAGATTGGTTTTTTCATTATTCTTTCACATATATATTCTGTTACAACTGCTGATATAACCGAAGCCACCACTAATATTAGTGATTTAACTCCAAAATAAAATATACTTGCTGCTAATGCCGGTACTAATGCAATAATTACATCTAGCATTAATTTTTGAGTTGTTTCATCGGATCTAATATGAGGTGACGATGAACCAATCAATTTATTTTCCATCTATATTTCCTCCTATTTCGCCTTTTTACGTCTTGCTAAAATTTCTTTCTTTGCAATGCTGATTGTTTCTTTTAATGGTCTCTTTGAAGGACATACGTAAGCACAAGCTCCACATTCAATACAATCTGCTGCATGATAATTGTCTGCTTCTTCAAAATTCTTTAACATAGAATATCTGCTAATCTTATAAGGTTGTAGGAAAACTGGGCATGCTTCAATACACCTTCCACACATAATACAGTTTGATGGTTCAGGAATTTCTGAATCTTTTTTGTTTAATACTAAAATGCCTGAAGTTCCCTTCACAACTGGAACTTCATCAGTAAATTGAGCAATTCCCATCATAGGACCACCATTTAATATTTTCCCTGGTTCCTCTGAATATCCACCACATTGTTCAATTAAATCTTTAAACGATGTACCTATTTTTACACAAATGTTTTTAGGATTTTTAACTGCACTTCCTGCTATGGTAACAACTCTTTGAACTAAAGGCATCCCTGTTTTGAATACCATACCAATTGTTGCAACTGTACCTACATTTTCAACTACACAGCCAACTTCCATAGGAAGTCCGCCTGATGGAACAATTCTTCCTGTTATTGCATTGATAATTCTTTTTTCGTCACCTTGTGGGTATTTTACTTCCATAGGTGCTACTTCAATTCCATCTTCATTTGCAACTAATTTTTGCAGAGTTTCAATAGCATCAAGTTTGTTTTTTTCAATTGCTATAAAGCAATTGCTAACACCAAGAGCTTTTTTAATTGCCTTGATTCCTAGAATTATAAATTCAGGTCTTTCTAGCATAATTCTGTGGTCTGCAGTCAAGAAAGGTTCGCATTCTGCCCCATTTACTAATAAAACATCTATTGTTTTATCTTTCGGGGGACTTAATTTTACGTGTGTAGGAAAAGCTGCTCCTCCCATACCTGCCATACCTGATTCTTTAATGATTGATAAAATCTCTTCTTTTGTAAGGTCCTCAATATTTCCTTTTGGCTGAACAGATTCATGAATTTCATTTTTACCATCAGATTCTATTATTATTGAATTGACCTTGCAACCACCTGGTACTTGACGTGGTTCTATTTTCTTTACAGTTCCTGATACACTTGCATGTACTGGAGTTGAAACAAAAGCTTTTGATTCGCCTATTTTTTGTCCAACTTTTACTGTATCGCCTACAGCTACTAGTGGATCGCATGGTGCTCCTATGTGCTGTGATAATGGGATTACAACAATTTTAGGATCAACAGCATCTTCAATCGGCACATTTTGAGTAAGCGTTTTGTTTTGAGGAGGATGAATTCCACCTTTAAATGTGAACAATTTTGTGCTCATAACTATCACCTCTTGTTTTAATTGGTTTATCTAAAAGATATTTAATAATCAAACATACCGATTATAACAGATATTTCACAAATTTTAAACACCTTTTTTAATTATTTTCAAAAAAAAAATCACAAAATTTATAAACTTACAAATATAAAAATTAAAAAATAGTTAATTTTTATACAATGCAGCTAAGTTTTCGTTAATATAGTCCTTTATCCAAAGCAATACACCGCTGTCCTTAATATCCAACCCATCTAGTATTTTCTTTGTTTCTACAGTGTTTAAACAAAATGACCCATCATCCATTTCATGAGTGTAAATTAATTCACAATTATCCAAACAATTAATTATTGTCATAATGGTATCTCCCATATTTCCCATAGGTGCCAAGTCAATATTATTTTTTTGAAAATAGCATTTTACAGTTGTACCTCTGCCAAGCTGTGAATCAATTGTCAGTTTACCATTACATCTCTCACAAGAATCTTTTAACAAAGAAAGACCAAGACCTACTTTTCTTGTTGTGCGTGTAGTAAAAAAAGGATCAATTGCTCGCTTTGTCATCTCTTCATTCATTCCCACACCATTGTCATTTATTGAAATTTTTAGTAAATTATTTTTTTTACTCTCCTGAATATCAATTTTCAACAATGTCGCTTTAGCTTTTATGCTATTCATGGCAATATCTAGAATGTGCATTGATATTTCTTTCATACTTCCTCCTAGTGATTAATATAAAAAGTCGCTAGCAGCGACCTTATATTATATTCATATATTCGTATATATCATCCATACTTTCAATTTCAATATAATTTTCAGGTTCTGAAATATCAGTAAGTTGATGTGCGTCTGAATTATTTAGTATTCTATAATTTTCTATTAATCTTCTATTAATTTCAAAGTTTGGATAAACCTCAACAAAATCTATTTTTAAACCTTTAGGTATAAACCCTAGCACTTCTAGTATACTGTTCGATTTTTTATTAATATGAGCAGGTATCATAACACCATGGTGATTTTTAGCCATGCTCCATACATCCTCAATAGTAAAAGATGTTGCATTTAAAAGCAGTTTATCCAAATTACCAACAATTTCATCTTTGAAATTATAAATATTTTGTTCTCCAAATATAACAGTATTGTTTTTTATATTTGGAAGAGATTCATACATAATATCACCAAAATCTAGCGCATCGTTTAAATATTTAAAATAACATAGAACATGCACTTCTTCTCTAGTAGTAACTTCTACACCTGGTACCACCTTTACCCCAATTTTTTCACCTAATACCATTACAGCAGGCAAATTTTTTGTAGTATTGTGGTCAGTTACAGAAATTACATTCAATCCCTTTATATAAGCCATATTTATAATATTATTAGGTGTCATATCACTGCTACCACATGGAGACAGGTCTGAGTGAATGTGTAAGTCATAAAAGACTTTCATTTTATTCCCATGCCACAAAGCTGACAAGCTACCTGGTATGCACTTTTATCGGTTTTAAATATTGGTATGTCAAGTTCCTTTGCCTTATTTAACGAATCACTTTCAACATTCATATTTTCTACTATAATAATGCATGCTAAGTCCAAGAGTTCAGCAACTGCAACAATGTTTATGTGAGTTTGAATCGTAATCCACACAAAATTTTGTTTGGCTTTTGCCATTACTATACTTAATAGATCTCCAATGTATACCCCTTCAATGTTCAATTCATTATTATTGTCATACAAAGGTTCTAAATCTAATTTTTTCGCAAAATCTAAATTATTCATTTACCCTCCATACTTGATTATATTTTTTTGTTTGCCCTTAAAACAACACAGTCATAAAGTTCGGATTCATTGTTATATACATCTTCAGCATGAGCATAACATGTAGGAGCACCACATGAACCACAGTCAAGTCTTGGGAGCAAGTCATATATAACTCTTATTTTTTCATTTCTTTCAACGGCTTCCTTCATATTCAATTTAAATGGATTATCTTCTGCCTTTAATTTAAAATCAAATATTCCTGTTTTATACAATTCTTCAAATCTTTCGAAATCATCATTTATAAATTCCCCTTCAACACCGCTTGTAATATGTTTAATATTACTGCTTGCAATAAAAGGATTTACCACGTTAAAAGTTCCACCCACGCATCCTTGAACACAGGCTAGGGCCTCCACATAGTCCACATCGCTCAACTTTCCATTTTCAATTTCATCCAAAATTTCTATAATATTTTCCATACCATTAACTGCAATATAATTTGTCAAACCTGCAGATTCTGATTGTCCACCTGACACAGCCCATTTTATACCATTTAAAGATGGATTTGAGCAAGTTAAACCATCTGCCCGCAAAACTTCTCTGTACAACTCTCCATAAACAGTATTCAATGGTATTACTCCATTAACTGAAGGCATATAATTACCTACTGGGTCTTTCACTGCAAGCAATTTAGCAGGGCATGGAGATATATAAAATACACCTATTTCATCATCTTTAAAATCATATAGTTTTTTGGCCCTTTCAATTGCAAGTATGGCTCCTATTTCCATTGGTTCTTTAAGAAAAATAAGGTTATCCATTAAAGATGGGTACCTATTTTTAATAAGTCTTACAGCTGCAGGACAATTTGCAGATATAAAAGGTCTAACATCCTTAACTTCATTAATTTTTTTATGTATAGCTTTTGCTACCATATCTGCCGACCAACTTGCATCATACACATAATCAAAACCTAGTTTAAGAATTGCATTCTGCACTTTGCATATGTCTGTTCCTTTTGGAAACTGACCATACAATGTTGTGCAAGGTATTGCTATTTTATATTTATAAGAAGGATTATTCATTTCTTCTTGCCACTCAATAGATTCGGGTGTATACGCCCCATATGGACATATTTTTATGCACTCTCCACAGTGTATGCACTTAGCATTATTAATAACAGCTTTTCCATCAACTAGCCTAATAGCCTGGGTGGGGCATCTCTTCATACAATTAGTGCATCCTTTACACTTATCTTTATCAAACATAATAGAAAAATTCATGTTTACCTCCTACAACCATATAGTAATTTTAATGAAAGTACCCTCGCTACTTGAAGTTATCTCAAAATCATCAGAATATCTTTTCATATTTGGTAGTCCCATTCCTGCACCAAAACCAAGCTCTCTTACACTGTCCGCAGCTGTTGAAAATCCTTCGGTCATTGCCATATCAATATTTTTTATTCCAGGGCCACTATCTTGAGAAATTATTACTATTTTATTTTCGTACAGTTCACAACTAAGCTTTCCACCATAGGAATGAATAACAATATTCATTTCTGCCTCATAAGAAATTATTGCAATTCTTCTTACAATACCGGCTTCTATTCCTAGTGATTTCAAATTGTTTTTTATAGTGCTTGAACCCTTTCCAGCAGAAATAAAATCATTTGCAGCAATTTCATAATTGCACCTTTTTAGAAATCCATCAGTCATGTAATTCTATTCCCTTCATACCATTAATAACTAATAACCCACAAGTTGTAAACATGGTATACTCTGTTGCAATTATAGTCATTTTATTTTCAATAGCTAAATCTATTAATTCCTTACCTGGCTTCTTTCCTCGTACAAATAATATGGTTGATATATCCATCATTTCAGCAGTTCTGACAACTTGAGTATTATTTAAACCTGTAATAAGCAACGAATCATCCGTTGCAAATGCTAGTACATCACTCATTAAATCACTTGCGAAACTATATTGAATGTTTGTATATTCATCGCTAAAATCCGTGACAACAATTGCATTTAAAATTTTTGCAATTTCATTTATCTTCATACATACCTCCCAAATTATATTTTGATATTTTTATTATTGAAGATTCTCAAAAAATTAAATAAATTTTATACTATTCTTTTTACTAGGATTTTACCTTTTGTGACAACGTATTCATGAACGCTTTTTAACATATATTTTAATTTATCTCACTAATATGATATAGAATTTATTTCATTATGCACATATTTTTTTGAAAAGCAATAAATAGCTTACTAGATTAATTCACTTCATACATTTCCCATGTTATGCATTTGAATCACATTAATATTTCAATAATTAATATGTTATTTAGATTAATTATAATATAATATAGTATTTATTACAAGCATAATAAATGCAATATAACGGTTTACCCTCTCCCACTATTTTACTTAAAATACTCAACAAAAAATTAAAAAACTCTTTACAAACCACAAAACATCCCTTATAATAATAAAGCAATGCGGTCGTGGCGGAACGGCAGACGCACTAGCTTGAGGGGCTAGCGAATGTATATTCGTGGGGGTTCAAATCCCCCCGTCCGCACCAAAAAAATTTCAAAATTAATAAAGAATTAAAATATTGATCACCATACAAATTAATCATGCTATAAAAAACAGAGAGAATTTCAATTCTCTCTGTTTTTTATAGCAATGTTAAATAATTGCCACTTACATATCCTTTTACTCCGTTATATTCTACTTCGTACCAATCTCCAACTTTTTCAACAACTTGTAATATTGCTCCATTAGGTGCCATATCTATCACCGGGTCATTTAACGACGGACCACTTCTAATATTTAAATATCCATTAGCAAGTGTCACTCTTGCTGAACTTTCATCATTTTTTACTGGCCCAACGAAATACTCATTTGCACCACTTGCAATAGCTTTGGCAATCGAATCAACATTGTTAATTATCCAATTAGCGTCTTCTGGATTATCATGATACGCCACTTCAATTAATACAGATGGGGCACTTGTTCTTGATACCTCTCCAAGACTTGTTGTGGGCACGATTTTAACTAAGTCAGGTAGTGGATATATTTCTTTCATTTTATTATTAAGAATTTCCGCCATTTTCAATCCATTTTCGCTTGATGGATAATAAAATATAATAGTTCCTCTAGTTTTTCCCTGTTGTGCTTCTCCAGATGCATTTGAATGAATAGCTATATGGAAATCATTATTTCCTGCATTTGAATCCCTAATTGAAGAACCAGCTGTCATTTCAGGTGTGTTTCTGTTGTAATTTATACCGTATTGTTCAAGATATGGAATCATTTCATCAGCAACTTGATTCATCCAATACTCCTCAGTTCCATCACCAATTATATAAGGATTATATTGTTGTGTTGATGGACTTAAATATATTGTAGGCATTTTAACCCTCCATTTAAATAAATTATTTTAAAATATAATTTATTTTATGCGGGCTAGATTATACTGTTCTTGATAAATGGAAATGCTAATTATTATTAATGAACATATACTATACAGGGGGAATTTTCATGTTCTACAAAATGTACGAATTTTTAAAACGTCATATTCTCATATTTGTATTTATATTTTGCACTATTACTGCAATTTTCTCTTTATTCAGATAAATAAAACAAAAAAAGGGCAAGCCGTGGATTCTCCACGGCTTGAGGCAAAAAATTTAAGAGGCATTTATAAATTTTCATTTACAAATGTATTTATATTATACCCTATAATGTAATTTTTTCAAATACTTTTTTTAATATTAACTTCTAGTATTTTTATTTGAATTCACTTCTAAAAAGCAATTTATATTAATTACACCTTTTAAAACAAACTTCAGAATCCTTATTTTTTATATTTTAGTAGTAATGAGTTTTTTTATACATTTTACAATGATTCACAGTTATTAGTTAACTTTTCAATTTGCTATAACTTAATTTTATGTTTTTTTCCAACAAACGTCTATTCTCTTGAATTATACCTTTAAGTGCCATTATTATCAGTAAAAGATAAAGGTAATTCCCATACATATATATTATTATTAAAAAGCATACAATAAAAAATGCATTCGTCATTATCATATATCTGCAGGCAGTGTTTGTTTCTAAAAAAATTTCAAGTATGGATTTGCAAAGATTTCCTCCATCTAAGGGAATTATAGGAATCATGTTAATGCACGCCAAAAATATATTAATTTTGGCAAAATCTATGTAGGTTGTATCGCGAAATCCCAGATAAAGACATGCATTACATACTGGTCCTGCAGCTAATAAAACTATTTTTTTAATAAAATATATATTTTCTAGATTGGCATTAAAATTAAAGCCAAATAAGGTTATTTTTACTTTGTCAAATTTGATATTTAAAATCACTGCAGTAAACAAATGAGCAACTTCATGAGCGGCTAAAGCAATTATTACAAGCATTTACCATGGAGTTTATTCATTTAAATCAAAGCATTTAGAAGGATTAATTGATTCTCCATTTTCCCATATTTCAATATGAAGAAGTTTATTTTCCTCATTCAAAGCTGCAATGATGTCTCCTGAAGCAACATTATCTCCTTCATTAACAAAGCACTCTTCTATTTTCCCATATATAATTGTTTTACCATCATTTTCAATCACTACATAATCAGAAAGTTTTTCATTTTTACCAATTTGAACAACTTTTCCTTTGGATATAGATTTTACTGATTGCGTATTAGATATTATATCCAAGCCATGATTATAATAGGATGCATCCTCAGTTTTATTCAGGCCATAATCCTTAAATATAGTTCCATTAACTGGCGCAGCAAAATTAGTTGAATTTCTTGATAAAAATGGTATTTTGCTTTTTACGCCAATTGCAAACTCAGAAATAGAACTTTTTACTTCTGTTAAGTTTGTGCTTTCACTGATTTTTTCGTCGGCTGCATTTATAAACCGCCTTGACACATCCGAGTCAATATTTTTCGTAATTATTACTGCCGCTACTAGTATTATGCTGAAAATAACCTGAAAAGCCAATTTTTTATTAAAGTGTTCTTTCCTTTTAATGTTGATTCTTTTTTTTATTATTTTATTCATTCCACCCACCACCTCCATACATTTTATTAAAATATTACAAGCTTTATTACAAATTAAAAAAACTTTTGCCCTTTCGAGCAAAAGTTTCTTATTACTAATTTAATTTTAATGTAATGCCTTTAATGGCTTTGTTAAATGAATTGTCTTGATTATTTATTAAAAAATCATAATTTGCCCCAGAATAAGATACATTTTCTTCTATCACAATGAGGTTTTGTATGTTTGTCATTCTTTTTATATCTTCAAGCTTAAGCATTGTACCTCTTACTGCACTTTTTTTGCTGAATTTATTTATAATGACTATTGCATCATTACCTTCATATTTATTTATAATGCTCTTATCAATATTTAATTCCTTAATACATGAAAAATCATTGTTATTAATATTTATAATGAACTCTATGCATTTGAAATCTATATAACTTAAAGATATTTTATCAACATCAACGATTATTACATCGTATTTATCCTTTGCTTGATTGATTAATTTTGAAAATTCCTCAACTTTAATGTTTCCTAACTTATCGGTAACTCTAGGATTAGGAAGCAAGCTTAATGTACCATTAATATCCATTACAGCCTGTTCCAATGAGCAAGTTAAATCTAGAACATCCTTAATATCATATATAATATCTTCACATACATTAAGATATTCCGAAATTTTCTTTTTACCAAAGGATAAATCTATTAGCAACACGGTCTTGCCCATTTTAGAAAGTTCAATCCCAGTTTTAATCGCTAAAATGGTTTTGCCAATATCTTTTTTTTGCGAACTTACTAATACAACCCTTCCCATATTTCCTCCATTTTTTTAATTTCCACTTATGCCATTTATTTGCAAATATTCTCCAATAACCTCTCTTACTATTGGAATTGGATATCGACCTGACCCACCTTCAAACAAAACACAGGCAACAGCAATCTGTGGGTCATCATAAGGAGCAAATGCAACATACCAAGCAAAATCATCATATGGTTCACCCGTATCAGGATTCGTACCTTCTTTTTGTGCTGTACCTGTTTTGCTCCCAACCTCCACAGGGAAGTTAGAATATGGTTTTGCACTATCATCTAAGGAAACAAGCCTCATTCCTTGCTTTACAACATTTAAAAAATTGTAATCAGAAAGCACAATTCTTTCAGATTCTCTTAAAGGAACATAATCTGTATCTTTTCCATCATAAGTTTTTACACTTTTAACTATACTTATATTATTTCTGTATCCACCATTAGCTATTATAGCTATGTAATTTGCCATCTGCAGAGTTGTGTACGAATTATTTCCTTGACCAATGCTTATGTTCAGATTATCACCTACAGTCCATATAGCTTGGTTAATATATGAATACTTTACAATATCTACCAACGGTACATTGTTGTCATTAGTTTTCTCAGGGTTTAACCTAAGGGCTTTAAGTCCATCATAAACTTCACCTCTAGTCATAGGTTCTTCAAGATCAATCCAGCTTACAATTTCTTCTACTATTTCATTTTTCATACCTGCGTCTATAACATATCCCTCTTCCAAATACTTTTCCACATTAGCTTCAAGGAACAATCTCAGGTAGACTCTTATGTTCAATTTTTTTCCTTCTATGCTTGGAACCCCACCTGAAGCTTCTTGTGGTATATCTATCTCTATGCCCGTCTTGCTGTTCAATCCAAATTTATCTGCCATTTCAATTATATCTTCCGCATTTACCTTTGTTGGATAAGATTGACCTGTAGCAGGATTTTCTCCCAGCATTGTTGTATAAAAATAATAATTGCAAGAATTCATTATTGCTTCATACATATTTTGATAACCATGAGAACCACCAAACATATTGTAAATCCAGCAACTGAAATATCTATCACCAACTTCCATGGTGCCAGCACAGTACACTTCAGTATTTGGGTCAATCCCTTTCTCTAATGCCGCTAAAGCAGTAATCATTTTAAACGTTGAACCTGGTTGAATAGCAGTAAGCATTGCAATATTATAAAGTGGCCTTGGAGCCAATGGATTCTTAGAATCATTTAAAAGACTGCTCCAATTTTCAGAGGATATTCCAGTTGAAAACATATTCAAATCATAGGAAGGAAAATTTGCCATTGCCAGCACTTCTCCTGTTTTTACATCAATAGCTACCAAAGCACCAGACTTTGCATTTTTATATTCATTTACATACTTAAAGTTTCCCCACTGGCTATCAAATTCACCACCAATTTGGATTTGTTCTAGCCCCTTTTGTAAGGCTTCTTCAGCCTTCTTTTGAAGCCTTAAATCAATAGTAAGATACAAATCATCCCCTGGTACTGGGGCTAGACTAGAAACTGATTTTATTGTTTTTCCTAAATTATTTACTTCAACTGTCTTTTTGCCTTTTACTCCTCTTAAATAATCTTCAAATTTCTCTTCTAAACCAGTTTTCCCAATTATATCCTCCGCACTATATCCTTTATTCACAACATAATCCTGAACTTCATAATCTTGGGCAATTTTACCTAGATATCCAAGAACATGTGCTGCAGAATCATTTTCAGGATAATAACGCTCAGGTTCAATTTCTACATTAATTCCATTTAATTCATGAGACCTTTCAGAAATCATTGCAACTGTTTTTTCTGATATACTGTAGCAAATATCTGCTGGATGATAAGACAAATAGTTTGTTTTTATGTACCTTTCTCTTATTACCATCATGTTTCTCATATCATAATCATTTATATCAGAACTTATTTTAAGAGATTCACGAAGCATGTTAAATATTTCTGATGCCGAATAATTTTTTTCATCATCTTCACTATTTGTCAGATTTACATTTTTGTTAATCCAGTTTCTTTTATCTCTAATAGGAACATATTCCCACTCAGCAATAGATATATTGGGATTATCATATTTTAAAAGCTCTATTTGAGCATAATATTTAACTGCATCATCAGTTATTAAATTGTAAAGTACATCAAAATTTTTAAATGCAATTTCTTTAATAAATTCATATGCTGTTGTTGAGATGTCTAAATGCTGCTGATTCAAATATTTGTTTTTCACTTCATTATCAGTATATTCAAACGAACCTAAATCACCATTTTCCACAAATTGAACAGGAAGGTCCGAATATATTTCCTTTAATCGTTCTATAAGAATTGAACCTGGCATTATGCTTTCTGCATTTTCCTTATAAACATTCTTCAACAAGTTATCTAGTGAATATTTCATTGTCAGAATTACAAAATCATCTTTTGCAGAAGTAGTTTCAGTTATTTCTTCGTAATTAATATTCAAATTTCTCTTTATATCTTTATATTCTCTGTCTTGTATAAATGAATAATCAACTAATCCAATATTATTTCCTACCCCTTTAGATTTAATAAACTCATAGGACAAATATCTGATTTTTGAGTTTGAAAATAAAGTGTTCATATATTTATTGCTTTTAATTAAAATCTCAGCTATTGTTTCATCTGGACTTAATTTATCAGCAATTTCATTTTCTGCTTTCCAAATTTTAATTGGGTCATTTTGTTCTTCTACAACTGTTGGATCTTGTTTTACTTCTTCTTTTTTTTCTATTTCAATAGCATCAGTACTACTTGTTTTGTTTTCATCAATTATATTAACAAAAACAAATTCACCATCTAACAATTCAATTGGAGCATTCATATCTTTTAAAACATTGCTTAATACAATTTGTTTTGGACTGTATGTTTCTCCATCCAAAACAACACTATAATTAAGCCATTCCTTTATATTAGCTTTGACAACTTCAATTACTCTTTCTTCGGCTGTAGTATACGTAACAGTTTCATGGCTGTCAGATGCAAAATCCTGATTAGTAGAATAATTGTTTGCTTTTTCTAATTCTTCGTTAATATATTCAAATGTATCAAGTTCAATAGGAAAATCATCAATTGGACTTTCATTATTTTCATCAAGTAATTTAGATAGGATATAGGATACTTCATTAAATTTTTCTGGTTCAATTTCATCTGTATACATTTTCACGGTAAAACTTGGAACATTGTCAGCTAAAAGTTCGCCGTTCCTATCTAATATTTTGCCTCTTGGAGCCTTTACAGGTATATCCTTGATTTTTTTTATATCAGCCGTTTCTCTATATCCTTCTCCGTCTACTATTGTAAGAACAGCCATTCTAAAACCTAACACACACAGCATTATCAATATAATCATATATAAAACATTGAATCTATTTTGAAAAAACTTTTGAAAATTCAATTATATCACCTCTAAGTCTATCAGTTCTGTTTTATGTTTAATTTATCAAATATAAAATCAATAAATCTCAATACAAAAACAACAAGTATGGTATTATAAATTATTTCTAAAAAAATGCTTCCAATTATATTACTCACATTTACAACTCTATACCTTAAAAAAAACAAAATTAAATACAAAGATATATGCATTACAATAGTAGAAATAGCTGTAACCAAACAATAAGCCAGGTAATTTTCCCTAAGCATATTTTTGCTATAGGTACCAACAACAGCTCCAATTAAGAAATACATCAAAGTATAAATTCCAAAAACATTGTACATCATTGAATCATACAAAATTCCAGTTACTATACCAATAACTCCACCTACTATTCCATTTGACATCATTGCAAAAACAACTACTAAAATTAAAGAAATATTTGGAATAGTTCCGAAAAGACCAAAAAAATTGTAAAGTGAAGTTTGGAAAATAAAATTTACAACTACAATAGCAGCTATAATACCATTCTTTTTCATTTAACTACTATTCCTTTCATTTCTGACTTGCAACAGCTCACTATCTAGCAATTTTCAACACGTACACTCTGTTTAATTTAGTAAATTCTACAGCCGGCTTAACTACAATCTTTTGAGTTGATGCATCAGTTGTTGGTACTACCTCTGTTACATCCCCTATATACATATCTGGAAGATATATTTCTCCAATTCCTGATGTTACAAGAACGTCCCCTTTAGTAGCTATAGCCTTGCTGTTGAAAAAATATCCTGTCACATCAGCATCAATGCTACCCTGAATAATTCCACTTTCATCACTATTAATGTCCCTAAAACTTATTTTGCAACTTTCATCCAACAATGTTATAACCTTAGACCAATTTGAAGAAGTTTCTGCAACCAAACCAACTATACCAATTTGCACAACACCCTTGTCAGTTTCCACAGCATAAATTACTATATCATTTTCTTTTATGCCATCTTCCTCTCCTTTATCAATGGTAAATCTGCTAAACCAATTGGAATTATCCAGTGCAATTACTTGTCCAACAACATAATCGTAAGACAGATTTTTTTTCATTTCATATTCTGTTTCCAAAGCATCAGATTTATTGACTATATTCTCTAGTATTCGCACTTCTTCTTTTAGTTCGTGCACATTGTCAGTTAGCATTATATTTTCTTCACGCATTCTTACTATTTCCTGTACAGAAAAAAACGAATTTGTAATAGTTTGTCCAGTATTAAAGACGATCTTTTGAAATCCTGATAGAACATTTCCAATGAAACCCAAATTTATACCTTCAATTCTACCAATTGAAGACATACCAATTAATACAATCAAAATAAAAATTGTAAGTGAAAACAATATTTTTTTTATGTATTTCCTTATAAAATTCATTTTACCACCGTTTTACATTTCTTCACATATTTTACCTGCACCTAGAGCTACACATTGCAACGGATTATCCGCTACAAATACTTTCAATCCTGTTTGTTTTTCAATATATATGTCCAACCCCTTAAGCAATGCACCTCCACCGGTCAAATAAATTCCATTAGAATATATGTCCGATGACAATTCAGGTGGTGTTCTCTCAAGAACCCTTTTAATTGCGTTTACTACACTGTTAATTGTTTCTATTATTGCTTCCCTTATTTCATCGCTTGTGACAACCATGTGGCGTGGTAGACCTGAAACTATATCTCTACCTCTAATTTCCATTTCTTGAGTATAATCATTAACTCCAATTTCATTTATTTGTTCTTCATCAGCTTTGCTTTTCACACTATTTTCCCTTGCATAATGTTCTTTACTTGCATTGCCTAGTACTATTTTAATTTTCTCTGCTGTTACAAGACCAATATCCATTTTATACTTTTGTTTTATATATTCTTTAATATTAACATCTAGGTCATCCCCTGCTATGCGAAGAGAGTCACTCTCAACTATTCCTCCAAGTGAAATTATTGCAATTTCAGTAGTTCCACCACCTATATCAATAATCATATTTCCCATTGGCTCATCAACTGGGAGACCCGCACCAATAGCTGCCGCCATTGGTTCCTCCACAAGCTTAACCTTTCTAGCTCCTGAATCATAAGCTACCTCTTCTACTGCTCTTTTCTCTATTGAAGTAACCCCTACAGGCACACAAATTACAATATTCGACTTTATAAACCTCTTTTTGTTTAACGCTTTGTCAATAAAATATTTTATCATAACCCTTGTCACTTCAAAGTCAGCTATAACGCCATTTTGAAGAGGTCTTATGGCACTTATTGACTTAGGTGTTCTATCAAGCATTGGTTTTGCTTGTTCTCCAACAGCACATACTTCGTTTGAAACTGTATTAATCGCCACTACTGATGGCTCATTTACTATTATTCCTTTATTGCTAACATATATTAATGTATTTGAAGTACCTAAATCTATACCTATTTTTTGTGTAAAAAAATCGAAAAATCCCATTTTTGTTTCCTTTCGTTTATTAGATTAAGCCTTCTTCTTTAAAGCTAAAAAAAACACCATCACCTATTATTATGTGATCTAATACCTTGATTCCTAATATTTTCCCACACTCATCCAATCTATTTGTAAGCACAATATCCTCATGGCTAGGCTCTGATTCCCCACTTGGATGGTTGTGAACAAGAATTATTGATGACGATGAATTAACAACTGCTTCTGCAAAAACTTCCCTTGGATGGACAATAGAACTGTTTAAACTTCCAATAGAAATCTCAGATATTTTTTTAATATTATTTTTAGTGTCTAAAAGTATTATTTTAAAATATTCTTTTTTATAATAACGCATCTCCTCCATCATTACTACAGCAGCATCGCTAGGAGAAGAAATTTTTATCTTTTCAATTTTTAATGTGCTTATCCTTTTGCTTATTTCTGCTAAGGCCATAAGCTGTGCAGCCTTAACATTGTTTATGCCTTTATATGATTTGAATTTTTCAACAGTCCCTTCAGCTATGTTTCTAAGACCTTTACCATCCTCACTAAGAATCTTTTGTGACAGCATTACAACATTTTCATCCTTGTTTCCTGTTCTTAAGATTACTGCAATGAGTTCTGAATTAGACAAAGTATTAGCCCCATGTTTCAGTAATTTTTCCTGTGGCCTATCATCCATAGGTATTGATTTAATGGTGTAATTAGTATTGTCCATTTTATCCTCCAATATGCAATATTTAAGCTAGACCTCGCTGCTAAAATATTAGTCACTACAACTAAAGCAATTTTTGAGAAAAATGTTTTGTCATTAAATAATTTAATTTTGTAATTGGTAAGCCTTTAACATTATTGTAACAACCATTTATTCTTTTTACCAATAACTCCCCATATCCTTGAATACCATATGCCCCGGCTTTGTCAATATATTCACCAGTATTTAAGTATTCATTTATAAAATCATCATCAAGTTCATTGAAATCAACAAATGTTTCCTCATAATCAACAATTTTTTTTCCTGATTCATTGTCCATAATACAAATACCAGTAAAAACACTGTGAGTTTTACCAGAAAGAAATTTAAGCATTTTGAAACCATCATTATAATCAACAGGTTTACCCATTATCCTATCTAGAAAAACAATGGTGTCAGCAGCTATTATAAATCCCTTATATTCGCAAGTTAAGTAAGCCTTCATTGCTTTTTCAAAAGCGATTTTCATAACAGTTGTTTGAGGTAAATCAAATTCATTGACATTTTCCAAAATGTCAGATGGGTATACTATTATATTTTTATAATATTTTGAGAGCATTTCTATTCTCCTTGGAGAATTAGAAGCTAAAATTATATCTTTCATCACACTTCCTTAAAGTTTTCTATATGCTATTATTGCAATTAACATCCCTATTATTCCTGCTACTGTAAGTCTAGCACTAAAGCCAAAAGTTAGAGTAACTATGTTTAAGTCTAAAGTTGCAGGACCAAAACCTATTCCTTCCCCATAATTTAAAATGGGAAATACATTTGCAAAAGCCTTACCTAGAATAGTTCCAATAATAACAGATGTCAAGAGTAGCAAAATTAAATAAAAAGAATTTCCTTTCTTCATTTCAAACATTAAACTCCTCTTCTTAATTTTAATAATGTTTTGTTTAAATTTTCAGATACAAATATTGTTGAATAACCAACAAAACAACCAGTAAATATACTTACCAACGATAAAATCGGCAAATAGTAATACAAGTTAAATGTCCCGAAAAGTATTGCTGCAACTGTAACTTGAATTGCATTATGTGTCATCGCGCCTAAAACGCTTATACCAATTAGGCTTAGTTTCTTTAAATGCTTTAATCCAATGTACATTACAACTGTGCTCATAATTCCACTTGCAATGCTGTAGATAAATGTAATTGGGTTAGTTGCAACCATCATTAAAAGAATGCATCTTAGAATTACTAAAAGCAATGCATCTTTAAAACCAAAGACTACAATCACAGACAATGTTAAAATATTAGATAATCCAAGTTTTGCACCAGGAGCAATATACGGCAATGGTATCATTCCCTCTATTATGCTCAATATCAAAGCAGCAGCTATGAGCAATGATAAAAATATATACTTTTGTACTTTATTCATGATTTTCTCTTTCTTTATGTTCTATGTTAATTTGTTATTAAATCAATATCATCTTCTTTATCCTCAACTATCTTAATTAGCAATTCGTTGGGTAGACAAACTATAATCTCTCCATTTTTACTAATCTTTCCTTGATTTATACAAATTTTATCTGGACAGCTTGCATCTGTTATCCATATTTCACCATTTTCAATATGTATAGTGTTGTAACCAGCATTTTTATCGCCAATTGTAAACTCGTTTTTATAATCATCAGTTAAAACATATTCACCCACCAATTCATTTTTCGAGTAAACATATGCCTTCTTTTCATTGGCATTCAAAACATTGCTGCCTCCGTAAAAAATCATAAAAATATTCACTATTATTATTGCTGAAATTAACATCATATCATATTTGTTAATTTTATTTTTCATACTTTTCCTTCTAATCTTTTTAGATTTCTTATTTTATCACCATTCATACTTTATTTCAAGATTGTATATTTAAATAATAAACTTTTTTACACAAGTTTGATATATAAAAAAAGAATTATATTGATTATTTTATGATTTACTTCTACTAACAAAACTGTTAATATTAGTACATAGTATTTCATATTTCATAAGATAATCTTAAATTAGAGGTGAAACTTTGCTAGTATACAAAATAACTCAAGAAAGCCTAATAGAAACGACTTTCGAATCTTTTACAAGTGATCTTCAAAATCAGTATTGGATTATACTTAATCCTGAAGAACTAAGAACGAAAAATGAATATTTTCATTTCAGCTATCACACAATAAATGACTGCATTCATAATGATGATGCTGCTAAGCTAGATGTCTATGAAAACTACAGCTTTGGCATCCTTAACATAATTGATGTAACAAAGAATTTTTTTGAATTAGACGAGCTAGACTTTTACCTTACAAGAAATCATTTAATATTTGTATCTAAAAAAAATTTAACAATTTTAGATGAAATTAAAAAAGCTATTTATTCTAAAGGTGCTTTAAGTTTGAGTATTGAAAACATATTGTACACTTTATTTGATAAATTAACATCAACAGATTATAACATGCTTTCAGAATTAGAATCTAAAATAACAAGTGTGGAAGATGATGTTATAGAAGGTAAGACAAAAGACTATGTAACAGATATTTTATCCTTGAAAAACAAGCTTTTATTCTTAAAGAAACATTACGAACCACTTTTGGATATAGTTGAAGATCTGACGAAAAACGAAAATGGAATTCTAAATGAAAAGTCAATCGCTTATTTTATAATATCATTTAATAGGATTGAACGTCTTGACAGAAAAGTAGGCAATTTAAGAGATTATGTAACTCAAGTAAGAGAATCTTATCAAGCTCAG
>JBGUET010000010.1:9410-22408 GCA_041821225.1 Sedimentibacter sp. | reverse complement strand
GACAGACTTAGTAAAAGAAATAAAATAGTGATTATCAAAAAAACGCCCTATGAGAATGTTAGTCTCATAGGGCGTTTTAAGTATTTCTATTTCTCTAAGCTATCTAGAACCCTTTTAATAATGGCTGGAGAAATTCTGCATTTTTCTTCAGAAACTGCACATACTGCAAAACGCAGACCTTTTTTCAAAGCAATTACAAACAAGTTTTCTTTAGTTAATTCTTCGGAAGCTTTCATTGCATCCTTGCAAGGTATGCTTACAAAAAAACCATCTCTGTAAGGTAATATGTTTAAGCCAGCTTCTTTAGAAGCATCAACAAATGCATTAGCACGTTTTCTAAGCATTATCTTTAAATTGTCGATTTCTTCATCATATTCTTTAGTTTTTTCTTTATCTTTTGCAATATTTGTCATAATAGACATTGCAGCTCTTGTTCCATTTGACCAATTTGCTCTATTTGCATGCATTGCAGAATAATAAAATTCATCGGCAATATCTTCGTTTGAAGATATTCCAATTGCTGCTCCTGAGCGCATTCCATACATAGTGTATCCTTTTGACATGCTGTGGGCAACTAAAATAAAAATATTTTCAGGAAGGTTAGAGAACTTTGTGAAGAATTTCCTTCTTTCCATTCCAATGCCTGCATAGTCAATATATGCTGTGTCAACGCACAATATTATTTTGTTCTCAGGGTCTTTTGCATTTTCTTTTGCTATGTCTAACACTTCATCCCATTCTTCGTCGGAAAGGCTGTATCCAGTTGGGTTGTTTGCTGGAGTGTTTATAATTGTAACAAGTCTTTTTTGCTTTTTTAGAAGGCCTTCAAATTTTTCTTTAAATGATGCTATGTTGAATTCGCCTTTTTCATTAAATAATTCATAGTTTGTAACGGTTCTTCCAAATTCTTCAGAAATAGTAACATAAGGAGACCAGAACCAATCACATACTAATATTGAATCTCCAGGATTAGTATAGTTCCAAATGGCGTGTCTTATAGAACCTGTTCCTCCAGGAGTTGCAACTGCTCTAATATGAGCATCTGGTTTGTATTCCCTGAAACAAGAATATTGAATTGCTTCAAGAAAGTCCGGCTGCCCAGCAATTTGGGCATATGCAGCTATATCTGCATTTGGCATAGATTTTAATTCCCTATATACGGTTTCAAGACATATAAGATTTCCATCATCATCGACTAACGCTCCTAGAGTTGAATCAATTACATTTTTTATTCCAAATTCATCAGTTGCCATTTTAGCCTTTGCAGCTAATCCAAATATCGCATCGTATTTTTTAGGCCATATAGCATGATCTGCAACCATATTAAAAGACATAAAATCACCTCATTATTGTTTTTATATAATAATTTTATCATTATAAAAAATATAAGTCAATCTATACCTGTAATTATCAATAGTTAAATATAATATATTGTTAATTATATGTATTTTTATAAAAATTAAGAATATTTAAAAAAGCATTGACAATAATAACTAAAAAGGGTATTATGTAAAAGTTATTAAAATATTGATCCATTAGCTCAGTTGGCAGAGCACTTGACTTTTAATCAAGGTGTCCGGCGTTCGAATCGCCGATGGATCACCATTACAAACAACATTTGACGATCTTAGCGACGTTGGATGTTGCTTTTTTTTTTTGCTTTCAACATTTTTCTACAAATTATGCAAAATTATATTATATATTTAGTGTTGAAAAGTATACAACAATAATTAGGTGAAGGGGATCAAATGTTGCTTAAAGAAAATCAAATAATTGAAGAACTAGGAATAAAAAAAATGGAGTACATGGATCAACACGCTATAAACCAAAGCGAAAAAATGGCCGCTCTTGGACAATTGGCAGGTGGTATTGCTCATGATTTCAACAATCAACTAATGAGTATTATAGGAAATGCAACCATGATTCAAAAAACAGATGATTTAAATAAAATTAGAGAGTATGCAGAAAGAATTATCCACATTTCTCAAAGCTCAGCAAATTTAACTAAGAAAATACTCATGTTTTCAAAAAAAGAAAGTAGCACAAACAAGCCTATTAATTTAAAAAGTGTTATGGATAACACATATAATATGGTGGAATCCATAATTAGCAAAGAAATAGAATTTAGTTACAACTACCATGCTACTAATAAAGTTATTTTAGGAGATGAAGCACAAATTGAGAGTTTAATTGTAAATTTAATTTTGAATTCTAAAGATGCGCTAGAGGATCCTTTTGGGGAAATAGTAATAGGAACTGAAGACACCCAGGTGCTTTCAGACATGGTCCTAAGTCATGGAGAAATATTAAAACCAGGTCAGTATGTAAAGATTTATGTGCAAGACAATGGTAAAGGAATAAGTGATAAAGTAATAAACAAAATATTCGAACCTTATTTTACTACCAAGAATACAACAAAAGGAACCGGTCTTGGCCTTTCAGTTGTATTTGGCACTGTGAAGTCCCATTCTGGATATATTAATGTGATAAGTAAAATTAAATCAGGAACAACCTTTGAAATATTTTTACCGGTATTAAAAAAGAAAGAAAGAGCAGAAAAAGGTTTTTTAATGGATTCAGAAGGCAATTGCATAATGTTGGTTGATGATGATATTAATGTATTGAATGTGGAAACTGAAATGCTTGAAGATTTAGGATATGAAGTAATAAAGCTTGACAATCCGTTTAAGGCCTTAAGCTATTACAAGGAAAACAATAAAAAAATTATTTTTTCAGTTCTTGACATATCAATGCCAGGAATGAATGGAAAACAACTTTTTGATCAAATGAAACGAATAAAAGAAGATGCAATAGCAATTTTCATCACAGGGTATGCAAAGCAGACGGAGTATGAACAGTTGGCAAATAACGGGAACATAATAATCGGAAAACCGTTTACGTCTGAAGAGATATCCACGCAAATTGCTAAAATATATATTTAGTATCACTTTCTGTAATAATAGTATCATTTTATTGCAGAATTTTTTATTGTTAAGATAACTTAACAATATTTACAGTACTTTGCTTTGACAAATGATGAAATTTTGATAGAATGTAAAAAGAAAAACGAAAGATTTGGTTTGATTTAACAGGAGGAAGAAATGAATATAAATGATTTTGTGTACACTGAGCCTAAAGCATTTGGGGACTTGTCAATAGTTGCAATGAAAGGCTGCGAAGAAATAGCTTCAAAAATAGACTATTATATAAAAGAGTGGAGACAGAACGACGATGGGGTTATATATTCAGAAGATTCAAGACCTGTAATAACTTATTTACTTGATGCTGTTTGCCCAAGATTTGGATCTGGTGAGGCGAAAGGTGTTCTTAATGAAACTGTAAGAGGCCATGATATATTTATTATATCAGACGTTTTTAATTATGGGGTCACTTTTAATATGTATGGAATGGAAGTGCCAATGAGTCCTGATGACCATTATCAGGATCTAAAAAGGATTATCGCTGCTATGAATGGTAAAGCAAAGCGTATAAATGTAATTATGCCAATGCTTTATGAAGGAAGACAGCACAAGAGGGCTACTAGGGAATCTCTTGATTGTGCTTTGGCATTACAAGAGCTTACAAATATGGGTGTGGAAAATATAATTTCTTTCGATATTCATGATCCAAGAGTTCAGAACGCAATACCTCTTCATGGATTTGAGGACTTTCATCCACATTATCAAATGATAAAAGCATTTAAAAAAATTGTACCAGATGCTATAATTGATAGAAATCACGTGATGGTTATTTCACCAGATGAAGGTGGAATGTCAAGATGTATGTATTATTCTTCAGTTATGGAACTTGATTTGGGGATGTTCTATAAGAGAAGAGATTATTCAGTTATTAAGAATGGGAAAAATCCTGTAATAAGTCACGAATTTTTGGGAGATAATATTGAAGGCAAGGATGTTATTGTAGTTGATGATATGATTGCTTCAGGTGATTCCATGATAGATGTTGCTAGAAAATTGAAAGAAAGAAATGCGAAAAATGTTTATATTTTCTCAGCGTTTGGATTATTTACTGAAGGATATGAAAAATTCGACAAAGCATACGCAGATGGAACAATAACTAAAATATTTACTACGAACATGATTTATAGAAAGGCAGAACTCCTGGATAAGCCTTGGTACACTGAAGTTGATATGTCAAAATACATTGCAAATATAATAGATACATTAAATTATGACAGATCATTGAGTGAACTGTTAGATCCAGTTCAAAAAATTAAAAAACTGCTTAAATAATAATTCTAAAAAATGTCTGTTAAAAAACAGGCATTTTTATTTTCTCACAACAAAAAAATTGAAATTAAATAAATTATATGTTATAATGCTTATCATTATAGCGTAGAAGTGAAATTTAAAAAGTTTAAAATATTACAAAAAATATATTAATGAATATTATTTCAGGAGGATGAAAATGGGTTTCAGAATGGATATTGGAATCGACCTTGGTACTGCTAGCGTATTAGTTTATATAAAAGGTAAGGGGATAGTTATAAATGAACCTTCTGTTGTTGCAATAGATATAAATACTAATAAAATACTTGAGGTTGGTGAAGAGGCAAGGAAGATGCTTGGTCGTACGCCAGGTAATATTGTTGCCATAAGACCTTTAAGAGATGGAGTAATATCAGATTTTGATATTACCGAAAAGATGTTGAAATATTTCATAAAAAAAGCAGTTGGCAATTCAGTTGTTAAACCAAGAGTAATTATATGTGTTCCAAGTGGAGTTACAGAAGTTGAAAAAAGAGCAGTTCTTGAAGCAAGCATGAATGCTGGTTCAAAGAAAACATATTTAATAGAAGAACCTGTAGCTGCAGCTATAGGAGCAGGACTTGATATAACAAAACCTTCAGGGCATATGATAATAGATATGGGCGGTGGAACTACCGATATAGCTGTAATATCATTAGGAGGAATTGTTGTAAGCAGGTCTATTAAAGTTGCTGGGGACAAGTGTGATGAAGCCATTGTAAGATATGTAAGGAAAAAATACAATGTTATGATAGGATTAAGAAGTGCAGAAGAATTGAAAATAAGTATAGGAACTGCATTTCCAACAGAAGACGAAAAATTCATGGAAGTGAGAGGCAGAAATCTTGTTACTGGACTTCCGGTTAATTTGACAATATCTTCTTCAGATATGTTAGACGCTTTAGAAGAAACTATTACAGCAATAGCAGATGCCGTTCATTCAGTTCTAGAAAAAACGCCGCCTGAACTTGCTGCAGATATTAGTGAAAAAGGCATTGTAATGACTGGTGGGGGATGCTTGATTCAGGGTCTTGATAAATTAATTGGAAAAAGAACTGGGTTGAATGTTTCAATAGCAGAGGATGCAATTTCATGTGTTGCAAAGGGCACTGGACAATCACTAGAACATATGGATGTATTGAAAGATTCTTTGATTTCAGAGAATGTAAAAACAAATTATAGTGCATCCCAATAAATAATAACAATCAATAGATTAAGTTTACTTAATCTATTGATTGTTATTATAAAAAAGAGGTAAAATATGAAAATAAAAAAAGCAGTTATACCAGCAGCTGGATTAGGTACACGATTTTTACCAGCTACAAAGGCAATTCCAAAAGAAATGCTTCCTATAGTAGACAAACCTACAATTCAATATATAATTGAGGAATTAATTGCTTCAGGTATAGAAGATGTTTTAATTATAACAGGCAGAAACAAAGGGTCGATTGAAGACCATTTTGAGAGTTGTTAGAAGAAGTTAGAAAAATTTCAAAAATGATTAACATACATACAGTTAGACAAAAGGATCCATTAGGACTTGGCCATGCAGTTTATTGTGCAAAATCATTTGTAGGCAATGAACCATTTGCTGTTTTGTTAGGTGATGACATAGTTGATTCTGAAAAACCTTGCCTTAAGCAGATGTTAGAAGTATATGAACAGTACAACTCTACAATTTTAGGAGTACAGACGGTAGCGTGGGAAAATGTTAACAAGTATGGAGTTATATCAGGAAACAAAATAAATGATAAAATGTTCGCAGTAAAAGACTTAGTGGAAAAGCCACAAATTAATAAAGCTCCTACAAATATAGCAATATTAGGCAGATATATAATTACTCCTAAAATATTCGAATTACTAGAAACTACTAAAAAGGGTGTTGGAGGAGAAATCCAGCTTACTGATGCATTGAAAGAACTTTGTAGTATTGAGGATGTTTTTGCATATATTTTTGAAGGAAGAAGATATGATGTTGGGAGTAAGATTGGTTTTCTTGAAGCTACAGTAGACTTTGCTCTTAAACGGGACGACTTGAAGGATAACTTTAAAGCCTATTTAAAAACATTAAATTTAAATTAAGGAGTGATGTCATGTACAGGGAAAAATTAAAATTATGGTTGGATAGTCCATTTGTGGACCAAGATTTAAAAGATGAATTAAAGAAAATCGAGAAATTAGACAATGAAGTTGAGGATAGATTTTATAAAGAGTTAGAATTTGGTACAGGAGGCATGCGTGGTAAAATAGGTGCCGGAACAAACCGTATGAATTTTATTACTGTTTCCAAGGCAACTCAAGGAATTGCTGACTACTTAAATGAAAAATATATAAACGAAAACATAAGTGCTGCAATTGCCTATGACCCTAGAAACATGTCCAAAGAATTTGCTGAAAAGACTGCATGTGTTTTTGCAGCAAACAATATAAACGTGTATTTGTTTGAGAGTTTAAGACCAACTCCTGAACTTTCCTATGCGGTGCGACATTTTAATTGCAAATCAGGAGTTGTAATAACTGCCAGTCATAATCCACCTGAATATAACGGCTACAAAGTCTATGATGAGTATGGTGGTCAGGTAGTAAAGGATGCAGATAAAATTATCAAAAATATCAATGGTGTTAAGATTGAGGAAATTAAATTATCCCAATTTGAAGGCAATGACAAAATTAAAATAATTGGTAATGAAGTAGATACTTCTTACATAAATGAAGTTAAAAAATTAAGTCTCAGAACAGGTGTTGATAAAGACATTAATATAATTTATACACCACTTCATGGAACGGGAAACAAACTTGTTAGAAGAGTTTTAGATGAATTAAACTACAAAAATGTTTTTATAGTTAAAGAACAAGAAGAGCCTGATCCACAATTTTCAACAGTGAAATCACCTAATCCTGAAGAAATAAGCGCATTTGAAATTGCAATAAAGCAAGCTGAACAATTAAACGGAGAAATTATTATTGGAACAGACCCTGACTGTGACCGTGTAGGATTAGTTGTAAGAAATCAAAAGGGTGAATATGTTCCACTAAATGGGAATCAAACAGGGGCATTGCTTTTGAATTATGTGCTTAGCACTTTAGCTGAGCAAGGTAAAATTCCTAAAAATGGTGCAATTGTAAAAACTGTTGTAACAAGTGAAATTGGAAGGAGCATAGCTGCTAAATATAGTGTGACAGTTTTTGAAACACTAACTGGGTTTAAATACATAGCAGAATTAATGCAACAATTTCAGGAAACAGAAGAGTATAAATTTATTTTTGGATATGAAGAAAGTTATGGATATTTGGCTGGAACATTTGTTAGGGATAAGGATGCAGTTATAGCTTCTATGCTTATTTGTGAGATGGCTGCATATTATAAGAAAAAAGGGAAAATACTAGTAGAAATACTTAAGGAAATATACAGGGAACATGGTTATTATATAGAAGAAACAATTTCACTAAGCTTCGCAGGGGTAGCAGGACAGAATAAAATGAAAGCCATAATGGAAAATTTCAGGGAAAACAAACTGAGTTCATTGGCTGGGAAAAAAATACCTTATATTTATGATTATAAAATGGGTATTGTTTTAAATTTATTAACAGGTAAAACCGAACGTTTAAGCTATCCAAAATCTGATGTATTGAAATTCTGTTTTGAAGATGGATCGTGGCTTGTGCTTAGACCGTCAGGAACAGAACCTAAATTAAAAGTATATTTTTCAATAAATGGAGAAAATGAGGGCATATCTACAGAAGTTTTAGAAAACACCAAGAAAGAAATATTAAGCATTATTGACCGAATTCAAATAAACAATTAGTCGGTTGAAATTTAGAATAGGGAGGCTGTAAATATGAATATATTGAAGACCACAACCCGAAAAATAATTTTATTAATTTTCGTTTTTGTATTTTCATTAAACACACTTGCTTTTGCAGACAGTTACAATCCTTCTCGTAAGGAAGTAGAATCTATAATTGATGAGGTTGCCCAAAAAAGAGCTATTCCTTCAACTTTGCTGAAGGCTATAGCAAGAGTTGAATCCGTATTTGAACAGTTTAATAGTGATGGAAGTCCAGTAATCTGTGGAAGTAGTATCGGACTCATGCAAATTAACAATAAATATGGCGGTTATGATTCAGAAAAGTTAAAATATGACATAGAATATAACATCGAAGCAGGGGCAGATGTCCTGCTCAATAAATGGAGCATGAGTTCCTATCAAAGTGTATCAAGCGTAGGAAACATGGATCCAAATATTTTGGAAAATTGGTATTTTGCTCTTTGGGCGTACAACGGGTGGGCTCAAAGCAATAATCCAAATATGAGTTCTTACTACGCCAAAAGCCATACATATCAACAGCTAATATATGATGTTATTGATAATGAATATGGTGAAAATGTAAATAACATAGACTTTTCATACCTTCCTACTTCAGGAAAGCCGAGCAGGTCATTAGTAGTACCAACTCCTACTTGCACCAACAGCGGAGATATAGTTCTGTATGAAAAGGGAGACTATGTGAGAACTGATGGAATCAGAACTTCCTATCAACTGAGAGATGTGCCTGCAGGCAAGTACATTCACGAACTTGGTGTTAACCAACTAGGGATTATTACTGATGGACCTGTTCTTCAAAATGGTTACTACTGGTATAAAGTATCTGTAAATGATAGCACTGAAGGCTGGATTGAGAGAAATTGGCTTTTGCGTACAGGTGATGTAGAGACAGGTAGGTATGTATTTGAAGACATATCATTTCATTGGGCAAGAAAAGACATAATGAAACTATTTAATAAAGGAATAGTTAGTGAGGCAACATCATTTAATCCGGATAGCGTTGCAACTAAGGAAGAATTTTGCATTTTAATAAGTAAGGTTCTTGAAAATACGAAATACAATAATGAAGAAGAAAAAAATGTTGAATTGCCATACATTGATAAAGCGGACATTCATCCTTGGGCAGTTGAATATATTCAAAATGTTTATAACTTAGGTTTGTTAGATGACTATGGAAACGAGCTCAAACCTTTAAATGAAATAACTAGGAAAGAAGCGGCTACAATATTAAATAATATTTTCCAGACAAATGATGAATTTGAAAATTTGGATATCACTACAATTTTTTCTGATTTAGGAAACTTGTCTGAAAATGAAAAGAATGCAGTTAAATCTGCATATACAAATGGTTTAATCAATGGCAGATATTCAGGTGTTTTTTGCCCAGATGATTATTTAACCAGAGCAGAGGCATCTGCTATAATGGTTAAAATTATAGATAAATTAGACCAAACTGAAATTGAAAGTACGAATTAAAAATATAGTTTTAATTTAAAGAGGGCCTTGGCCCTCTTTTCCTATCTAGTCACATTATGAAATTTTATATTATAAATTCTACTAAATTCATTTGTTTCAGAATTGTATGATACTGAAGACCTGTTATTGTTTAGCAGATTAACAATTTTGTAAACATCAATCCAGATTTCAGCCAAGGTCTCCTTTTGGGATTCATCAAACACTAGCTGCATTCCAAAATGAAGGTGTGGTGTCTTGATGTTATTGACATTCTCTTTTGTGCTGTATCCAGTCATGCCTAGGTATCCGATCACATCACCGGCATACACTATATCTCCTTCTTTAAGGGATTTTACATAAGGATGATCCTTTTTTAAATGGGCATAATAATAATATCTTTTGTTATCTAGACTTCGTATCCCTATTCTCCATCCTCCGTATTGATTCCAGCCAAGAGCTTCAATTCTGCCGGTTTCAACAGCAACAATGGGAGTGCCCACTGATCCCATTAAATCATTACCAAGATGCACTCTAGCAAATCCATAACTGCGAGAATTACCAAAATCATCATAATGGTTATAGTAATATCCTCCTGCTATGGGACAAAATGCCTTTATACCATATTTTTGCACCCAAATTTTTTTGCCTTTGTTATTTACATCATCAATTTGTATTTCATAAGGGCCTACAAATCCGCCTAATACAGCTGTATATGCTTGAAAGTAGTAGTTGTAGTACTTCAAATCTTTTGTAAGTGATTCTATGCTTTCTCCACATTTAAGCTTATTAATAATGGTATCCATGTCCTTAGATTTGTATAAAGCAAAATTGCCCCCATACCTTGCCCCAAGGTATGACAATAATTCAATCCAATTTAACTTAACTTCATCATCAATGCTACTTACATCAGCCTTTAAGGCTTTGTCCATGGCTTCGTAGGACACACTAAAGTCTACCCACTTAATAAAACTTTTCTCTTCTTGTGCAGATACTGCCTTAGTTGAATTCATGTACATACAAGAAAATAATGTTAAAAATAATAGGGCTGCAACACATAATAATAATGTTTTATATTTTATTTTAATAATCATATCTACCTCTAAAATTTAATATAATAAATTTTATGCAATATTTATGTTAATAGAACTTTGAACAATTTTCGAAGATTAATGCAAATACTACATTTTATGAAAAAAGAATTTTGTTTGTATTAATAACCTATATGTGTTAGTATTAACCTGATTAATGAGGGCTTTAATAGGGAGGACAAATTGAAGTTAAAATTTTGTTCATTGTACAGTGGAAGTAGCGGCAATTGCCAATATATAAAAACAGAAAACGCAACAATTCTTGTGGATGCAGGGCTTAGCGGCAAAAAAATCCAACAGGAAATTATAAATATAGGTGAAGACCCTAAAAAAATTGATGCTATATTCATAACACATGAACATATAGACCATATACAAGGGGCAGGCATAATGTCAAGACGTTTTGACATACCTATTTATGCAAATTCAAAAACATGGGAAGCAATGAGTCCTATAATAGGTGATATAAAATCTTATAATATTAAAATTTTGGATGATTTTGCTGAGATAGGTGATTTAACAGTGAAACCATTTGATATATCCCATGACGCAGCGCATCCTGTTGGGTATAATATTTTTTATAAAAATAAAAAAATCAGCCTTATAACTGATACTGGCTGCACAAATGATAGTATGATAAACAGCATTATGGATTCTGATTTATTGCTTGTGGAATCAAACCATGATGAAGATATGGTATTAATAGGACCATATCCATGGCCACTTAAAAAAAGAGTGTTGGGTGAATTTGGCCATATGTCCAATGATACAGCTGGCCATCTAATATCTAAAGTTGTTAAAAAAGGAAATGAAATAGTATTGCTTGGACATTTGAGCAAGGAAAATAATTTTCCCCAACTTGCTTTTGTAACAGTGGAAAATATACTGAGAGAAAATTTTATTGACGTTAATCCTGGTATCTGCTTAGATATGACTTACAGAGACAGATCCAGCAAAGTTTATGAAATATAGGTGAATAATATGAAGGAAGAAAAAGTAATTTTTGCATGTTTAGAACATGCGGAGCTAGCCTTAGATGACTATGTTAATTTTGAAGAAATTGCTCCACAAATAATAAAAATACAAGATGAAAATCAAAAGTGCAATTATTGCGAAAAAAATGCTGAGTACAAAGTGATGGCATAGGAACGCTTTAAGGTCAGTCAACTTTGAACCTTTATTAAATTTGGAAAAAAATAAAATAATACTTGTATTAAAATTGTACGAATGCTATAATATATTCGCTATCCTTGCTCCTGGGATTACAGGGGCCAAAGTCCAAAGGGAGGTGACTCAAATGATGAGAAAATACGAAGGTGCTTTAATTTTACTTGCTAATTTAGAAGAAGATGTAAGAACCGCAGAAATTGAAAAAATTAAAAACATAATTATTGAAAGACAAGGAACTATTGAAAAGGTTAATGAGTGGGGACAAAGAAGACTTGCTTATGAAATCGACAAAAAAAGAGAAGGTTATTATGTATTTATTGATTTTACTTCAGAAGCAGATGCTGTTAATGAAATAGACAGAATTTGTAAAATCAGCGATAACTTTATTAGACATATGATTACAGTAGAAGAATAGAAAATATAAAAGAGGATAAATTATGAATAGCGTTGTATTAATTGGAAGATTAACCAGAGATCCAGAGCTGAAATTCATACCTTCTTCAGGGATGGCTGTTGCAAAATTTGCATTAGCAGTAGATAAAGAAATGTCAAGAGATAAAAAACAAGAAATGACATCTCAAGGAAAACAGACAGCAGATTTTATAGGTATAACCGTATTTGGAAAACAAGCAGAAAATTGTGCCAACTATCTTGCAAAAGGTAGTCAATGCGCAGTTCATGGGAGAGTTTCAACAGGTAGCTATACTACACAAACAGGGGAAAAAAGATATACAACAGATATTATTGCAGATAGAGTAGAGTTTATTGGTGCAGGTAAAGGTCAATCGTCACAGCAGCAAGGAAAACCGGTTCAGCCAGATAGCAGCTTTTTCGGTGAATTTCCAGATGAAGACAATGATATTTTCCAACCAGTAGATGATGAAGATATCCCATTTTAACTAAAAAAAGAAAGATTATTACGGAAGGAGGAAATATTATATGAGTTCAAGACAAGGCGGAAGCGATAGAAACGACAGAGGCGACAGAGGCGACAGAAATGACAGAATGGGCAATAAAAGAAGACCTCGTAAAAAAGTGTGCCAATTTTGCCAAGAAAAGGCAACAAAAATAGATTATAAGGACCTTGGAAAGTTAAAGAAGTATGTAACTGAAAGAGGTAAGATATTACCAAGAAGAATTACAGGTGCATGTGCTAAGCACCAAAGAATGGTAACAAGAGCAATCAAGAG
>JBGUET010000010.1:438-9400 GCA_041821225.1 Sedimentibacter sp. | reverse complement strand
CGTAGCAGACTAATTCAATAAATAAAGCATTTAGAATAATTTTCTAAGTGCTTTTTTTTGCAAAAAAACAGAATCAATTCAGTAAGTTTAACTGGAACTTGATTCTGTTTAATAAATCTTAGTTTTTAGTTTCTAATGAGTTTAGTGGCATTCTCCATCGCATCCGCAACTGTCTCCGCATCCGCCACCTTCTCCACATCCACCACCACAGCTTGATGCTGGCTGAACAATAGGTTTTAATCCAACGCCATAACCGTTATTTTCATCGTTTGAAACAATTATAAATCCTCCAAATTGTTCAATTAATGGTTTTTCTGCGAAAAATGTAATTTCTTTAATTGTTTCAACCTCATCTTCATCAGTAGCTTCGCTCACTGATATGCCGAAAATTGGACCGCTACAAGAATAATTATCTATACCAATCCTAATATTGTAAGATTCCACATTAGCTTCATCCAACAATTCTTTAAATTCATTATAAGCTGTATCATTTAATAATATCATATATAATCCTTTCTAAATAATAAGTTTTTATTTATGTAATGATATCATATTTGAAGTATGTTGTACATAAAAAATACTTTACAATATTATCTTAAATTTAAACTATCTCATGCTAACTATTTCAACATCAGTATAATAGTGTTTTAGAATTTCTTTGCAATTATAACCTTCGTCAGCCATTCCTTCAGCACCCCACTGACTCATACCCACACCATGTCCGTAGCCTGTTGTAACAATTTCAATTTCATTACCTGACTGTATAAAGCTAAAATTTGTTGAGTTCAAGCTGAAAAGAGATCTCATTTCACGTCCTGTTAGTTCCTTGTTATCGATAAAAATTGTTTTGATTTTACCTCCTTCACTGACTTCCCCAAGTTGTATTTTTTCATTTAAATTGTCTGAGGATATGTCTAAATTTCCATAGACAGATTCAACTTTGCTTATGAAGTCATCAACTGAAATTGTAACAGAATCATGAAGTTTGGGCGCATCGCTTTCGTATGGACTTTCAACACTCCTAAGGTAAGGTACACTAGAAGAAAAAACATCTTCGGAGTTTTCGGTTCGTCCTCCACTTGTGGAATGAAACAACGGTTCAATAATCTTACCTTCATAGGTTAGAATTTGACCGGCTGTTGAATTTACGGCTTCTTCAAATTTGCTCCAGTTCTTGTCATACCATCCATCCTCATGGGATGCTATTAAGTCTTCTTTTGAAGTCCACACCTGGCAATGTGTACCTGTACAAATTGGTGCATCCATATGCTCAGGCTGACCATTGGGGTATTTTTTCATTCTATACAACAAAAACGTTCTAGCTGTAATAGCTTGAGCCTTTAAAGCCTCAATATTAAATTCTGAAGGCATTTCAGAGGCAACTACTCCCTTTAAATATTCCTCAAAATCAATAACCATAACATCATTAGTTTTTAAATTGTAAACTTTGATTAAATCAGGTTCGCAAACATCAGTGTAAGCAAAATCTTCATCATTTTCTCCACTGTTAGTTATTTGCTGTGTGTTTTTTACATCCTCACTGTTTTGAGAAATCTCAGGCGACTTTGAAACACTTAGTTTGTCTTCGAAAAATGCCAGAGAGATATTCGGAATAGTTAGTAGCATTCCAAATATAATCAGTGCATATATTAGTCTTTTTAACAAATAAACCACCCCTTTATCGTAAGTTTTACTAATATTTTATGATTTTTTTAAAAAATTAGAACAACTTTGAATCAATTAAAAAAAATGGGACACACTATGTGAAGATAATAAAGAAGCATAAAACGGGAGGTTTATATGAAAAATAACAAATTAAGAAACGTAAAAGTAAAAATGAAAAATTTCTTTATTAGACTTAAAAATAGGGATACAAGTTTTTTCATTATTGCACTTTGTATTGTACTCTTGTCAACAGCAATAATTTGGAGGTATAGTTCAAATCCAAATTCAAATAAGGGAAATGATTTGGCAGAGAATAAAACAGAAAATGAAAATATAGGTGCAAATGTGGATCCTTATAAAGACTATGTTGAAGGCGTAATTGATGATTACGAAAATGCAAACAAAGACTATGATGCAGAAAAATCAAATGAACTGGATTTAAAGACGATGAAAACTCCGTTAAAAGGAGAAATAATCAGAGAATTTACAATGGATGACTTGGTTTATTATGAATCAATAGGAGAGTGGAGAGTACATAAGGGCGTAGATATTAAGCCAGATGACACATTAATGGTGGAAGCTTCTTTAGCAGGAAAGGTAGAATCTGTAAAAAATTCAGAACTTACAGGAACAGAGATTATTATTGACCACGGAAACAATGTTAAAACTCTTTATAGCAACTTAGTGTCCTCTAAAGTAGCAGTTGGTGATTTGGTTGAACAGGGACAGACAATAGGTAATGTTGGAAAAACTCAAAGTATTGAATCGGCAGATGGAGCTCACTTACACTTTGAATTGATTGTTGAAGGCAAAAATGTAAATCCTATGGATTATATTACGGTCCAATAGCAAAATAAGGTTCTAACAAGCCAATAAGAGCATAAAAATGTACTAAGACGGTATAATGCCAAAGGGGGTTAAGAATGAAAGATTACATAGAACGGAGAGCCATGGAAATTGCGGAATATATTATAACTACTGAATCTACTGTAAGGCAGACTGCAAAAAAATTCGGTGTCAGCAAAAGCACAGTCCATAAGGATGTAACGGAACGTCTTCCCAAATTGAACCCTCCAGCTGCAAGCGAAGTAAAAAAAGTTTTGCTTAAAAATAAGTCTGAGCGCCACATTAGGGGAGGTAAAGCTACTCGCTTAAAATATAAAGAAGCACATGAACACGACAAAGCAAGCAACATGTAATTAACAACTTGATGAAAGGCACTAACTACAACGAGTAAGTGCCTTTTTTATTTAAATAAAAAACTAATAAAAACTGTCCATATTTATTTCAATACAAACATTTAAGAAAGTTCAATGAAAAAGACCATCTCCATTTACAACGACTCTAATTGTACAATTGCGTCCTTAACCATAACAGGTGTTACTTTATAAGGGTAATGTCGTACATCTATTCCTTTCAGTGCCTTTTCAATAATTTTATCCACATCTCCCATGGAGCAATGCAAATCAGAGAGTTTTGTGGGAAAGCCAATTTCTTTATTGAATTTGTATATGCGATTAAGTTCATCAATTTGTTTATCAACTGCTAGCAATACTAAAATTCCGTATGATACTATTTCTCCGTGGAGATGGCCGTATTCTTCTATTTGTGGAATAACAGTAAATCCATTATAGACAGCATGGGCAAGACCTGTTGTTAAATCAATGCTTACTAAATTTGAAACAAAACCTGTTGATACAATAATACCTAAAAGAATTTCTTCTAATTCCTCAGTAACTAAATTATTTTTGCAATCTTCCAATGCTTTAATTCCATATTTTAAAAATGGTTTATTGCACATGGAGGCAATAGTCACACCCATTTTCTGAGAATGATTAAGTTCATCTCCACGACTAGATACTGAAGACTCGAAATATTTAGCCATGGAATCACCTATTCCTGCCCAAAGATATTTATCTGGTGCTTTTGCAATAATTTCGCTGTCTATAAAAATATGATTTGAAGGACTATTAGAAAATGAGTATTCTCTTAAAGATCCATCTGGATTATATAGTATACCTAGACTTGTGCAAGACGCACAGGTTGAAGCGATTGTTGGGAAAGTGAAAAATACCCTATTTGTTCTTTGAGCCAAGACTTTAGCTGTATCTATGGCCTTTCCACCTCCCACAGCGAAAATTATGTGTGCTTCTTTAACTTCCGGGATTTCTTTAAGCCTTTCAATATTTTCTATGGAAGCCTCACCACCAAAAGAGAAAAATCCAGTAATTTCAATAGTACTTCCCTTAACTGAACATTCTATTTTAGCTTTGGCTGCATTCATGGCCCGTTCACCACCTATTACAACGGCTTTACTTCCGTAGGGAATACATGTGTCAACTATTTCATTGTATGCATCAGGACCTATAGTATAATTTGGATAAAATTGTGTTTTCATAATTACTCCACAACTGCAAATGCAGTTGCCGCTTTCTGGCAGCGGCATGCCGATTTTTTTAGCATTCTGTGTTTTCAGCTAATGAAAATTTAGTGTTAAAGTCAACTTCATTGTCTGATTTGTCGTAGTTTTTCTTTAAATACTTGCGGTTCTTATAAACTCCAATGGTAAGGAATGGTATTATTATAATTGCGATACCCAAGTACCCCATGTAGCCATAGCCGTACTTAATGATTTTATCCAAGCCCACCATAGAAATTCCCATGGATAACATCATGATGAAACTTGATATAATAATTCTTCGTACAATAACTTTGTTAACTTTTGATAATAATTTAGTTTTTTCAAATTTAGATACAAATCCAAATATAGTTGTAACTCCTGTAGAAATAAGGCAAAGGAATAAAGAAATATTGTATGCCCAATATACATACGGCTTTCCTAACTGCTTTGTTACATACAGTGATGGAAGTGTAGATTCTCCTGCGGCTGTAAATGTTCCATACCATCCCAAAAGCATAATAACGGATAATACCAGTGCAATTGAGTTAATACAAAAGGAAATCATCATTGAACGAGAAATATCCTTTTTGTTTTTTAAAGTTGCACCACATGAAATCATAGTGGGAATGACTACAGATTGAAATCCTGCATAAGTAAAAGCTTTTAAAATTCCTTGAGATAAATTTCCGGTACTTTCACGAACAGCAAATATAGTTTTAATTTCTGGAAATTTCGCATTAATGCCCATAATGAATATTATTGCGCAGGATGTTAAAATTCCAATTGACATAATTGACGATACCCTAGAAATCATAGTAGATCCGAAAATTGTAAGAGCCAATAAAATTAAACCAATTGAAAGTACAGCGAATGCATATGGTATGTTGTATGTTTTGATTAATAATGATGCAGCACCTGCAATTACAGCCCCTACAGCACATATAACCATGGTGTAAAAATAAACATCAAACAAAATTGACAATTTGTCAAAAGGGTGATAAAGAGTTTGAAAGAGTTCTTTATAACTTCCAAGTCCTCTAGAATTATACATGATCATGCACTCACGAATAGTTAATGTTAAAAGGGCCATGGCTAGTACAGCCATGAAGGGAGCAGTCCACCCAAAACGCACATAGTACTGTGTAGCTTGATTCCCGGTAGCGAAGCCACCGCCTGCGTGAGAACTAAACAGAACGCTTGCAACTGCAAATGCACCTGTAGTTTTAATACTGTTTGTTACTGATTGTTTTTCCATTTTTGTACCTCTCCTGTTTGATTTAATGTTTTGAGTCACTAGTTGTCCCTAAAAAAAGGTATAAAAAAAACTTCCTCTCTCAGGGAAACTATCCCTAAGAGACGGAAGAATTATCTTTCGCGGTACCACTCTTATTCATTTCAAATGAAATGCCCTTTAACGATACGGATTATTTAATAATCGATATCTTGTCTTTTTAACGATTGACTTTTCGTACTTGCCTACTAATAATAAGTTTTCGGCAAATCCACTCCAAGGCTAGTTCAGCATTTCTTCGACATTGTTTTTCACCAACCAACAACTCTCTGAAATCTTTTAAAATGCTTACTGCTCCTTATCACAGCGTTTATGTTGCTCATAAAATTTTTGTATTGTTGATGAGTATATCATCGAGATATTAGTTTGTCAATAAAATTATTTTATTTTTTTTGCTGAAATTATATGAAAAATTAAGTTAAAATTAATTTGCGAAAGATATATTATAGTTTATTATAAACAAGCAAAGCATAGAGTAATGAACTTGTTCTTGGTAGTTTTTTATGATAAAATAAATTAACACATGTATGAAAGGGAAAAAATGATGAAAGAAAGACTTTATGTTGCAACTATTGCATCAGATGCAGTTTCAGTTGCAGCGGATTATAAATTAGGCATGGAAATAGATGAATTCTGCACTGCATCTAACATGGATGACGAAAATTTTTACAGCCTTAATATAAATGTTAGGAACAAAATGAGTGTTTCAAATAAGCACATATTCCACGCTCCATTCAACGAACTTTTTCCTGCAGCTGTGGACCCTCTTGCCTTAGATTTGGCATACAGAAGATTTGAACAAGCATACAAACTTTCATATGAATATGGCATAAAGCGTATGGTAGTTCATTCAGGATATGTACCTTTCTTGTATTTTAAAAGCTGGTTTCTAGAAAAATCGGTTGAGTTTTGGCAAAAGTTTATGATAGATAAGCCAGAAGATTTTCATATAATGATAGAAAATGTATTAGAGTATGAACCTTTCACTTTAGCAAAAATAATTGAACAAATAGGAGACAAAAGAGTGACAGCTTGCTTGGATGTTGGACATGCCAATTGTAAGTCAAATTTAAATTTATTGGAGTGGGTGGAAACCCTTGGACCATTCCTTGGGCACGTGCATCTTCACAATAATGACATGGTGGATGATTGTCACTGGACACTTGGGAAAGGTCTCATTAATATGAATAAAACTCTAGAGAGTTTGAATTTAAATTCCCCAGCAGATTTAACATATACGGTAGAAAACTCAGAATGCAGAGAATCCATACAATGGCTTGTTGCTAATGGTTGGCTAAAATAGAAGCCTGCTTACCGTGGATATTGCAGGATAAAAAATGTGTAATTAAAGAAAAGAGTAATGTTATGACATTAGCCATACAACAAATAGATGAATCAATTCTTAATTTTATTCAAACAGGTATTCATTTTTTTATATTAGATAAAATTATGCTTGCTTTTTCGTGGATTGGTAATGGTGGAGCAGTTTGGATAGTAACAGCCATATTGTTAATGATTTCTAAAAAAAATAGAACTACTGGAATCATTGTTATTTTTGCATTAGTGCTATGTGTAATAGCCGGTAATGTGATTTTGAAACCACTTGTTTCCAGAATGCGGCCGTGCTTTTTCCACCCAGAGGTTAAACTATTGTTACCTTGCCCAACGGATTTTTCATTTCCATCAGGGCACACAATGTCTTCTTTTGCAGCTGCTACAGTAATTTTAGTTTTAAACAAAAAAATGGGGAAATGGGCACTTATTACAGCATCACTCATTGCATATTCAAGGCTTTATTTATATGTCCACTACCCATCGGACATAGTAGGTGGAATAATATTAGGATTTGCAATGGCTTTAATATCAATTAAATTTACTCAATTAATCAAGAATCATTTAAAAATTTAAAAAATCGTTGATGATTTTTACTTATTTGGGAAATACTTTCATGATTTATACTTAAACTTGTAATGTTTACCCATGCAATTTAGTGGTATAATATATACATAGATTTAAAAGTAAAGGAGCATAATATGAGGAAAAAGCGCAGCAATATAAACAAGTACATATTTATTTCAATGTTAATGACAGTAATGTTCATTCATTATTTAATTCCTGACGTTTATGGAGAAGTACCGCTTAAAATAGTAGTAGATGGAGAGGATGTAATTGCAGATCCAGAGCCATTCATCCAGGATGGGCGAACTCTTGTACCAATTAGAGTTGTAGCTGAAAATTTAAATGCAGAGGTAAGTTGGGACAATGACAACAGAATAGTACATATTTTAAAGGGTGACAAAGAAGTGCTTCTTAGAATAGATAGCAATTTAGTTGAATATAAAGACAAAAGTGGAACATCATATGGTTTAATTGACGTTGCTCCATCAATCAAGGAAGACCGTACATTTGTGCCTATTCGCATGGTAAGCAACGCACTTGGGGCAACAGTACAGTGGGATAATGATAAAAGAACAGTAATAGTTGATTCAACTATAAAATCTGAGATTACACCATTTTTTGATGTAAATATTTCATCTGTTAAAGCAGGACAAACTATTGAAGGAACAACATATCTCAAAACAACATTAAATAGTTCAGCACCAGTTGGTTCCGAAGAAATAAAATACCTTCTTCTTGACAAGGATACAGCTAAAGGATTTGTAATAGCTAAAGGAACTGATTTTACAGCGTCATATGAATGGAAGCCGGCTATGGAGGATAATGGAGATAAAATTCTTGTAGCAGCAATTTATGACAGCTATGGTAATTTTCTTGCTGGAGATGCTATTCCAATAAAAGTAGAAATTAATCCACAAATAGAATTAACCGGACTAACAGAAGGACAATTGATAACATGGGATAGAGTTCCTCTGGGAGTTAAATTGAATTTTTCAGCTGCTTATGTTAAATATGAAATAATTAATCCTGATGATGATTTATATTATATATCATCTGGCTTAGACCCATTGGGTGGATTCACCATGATTCCTGTCATGGAGGACAATGGAAACATGTCGGTAAAAGTAATAGCCTATGATACAGAAGGCGAAGCTTATGAAAGTAATTATGTAAATGTTAAAGTACAAGTTGACAGACAACTAAAACTAGGTGGAGTAATTGATAATCAAACAATTGATGGATCTGTTACATTGTCTACTTCTAGAAATTTCAACGTGTCTCAAACAGAATATGTGGTTGTTGATCTTAAGACAGGTACTGAAACCCTGTTGTACAAAAGTGGCTATGGAAGCTACAGCTGGTTCCCTGGTCCTGAAATGGCAGGAAATAAAAAACTTTATGTAAGAGTTAAAGACACAGCAGGGAATATATATACAAGTGAAAGCATAAATGTATATGTAGCAGGAACTGAAAAAGTTTTGTTTCAAGGTGTTGGACCTGGACAGGTTGTTTCGGGAACTGTAAATCTCAAAGTAAAAAGTAATGTTGCCTTAGATAGCATAAAGTACGTTCTTACAAACTTAAGTACGGGGCAAACAAAAGTTGTTGGCCAAACCAATGATTACACGGCGGAATATTCTTATACACCAGGTACTTCGGATGCAGGGAACTGGAGCATTAGAGCGGAAGCGACTTATGAGGGTAAA
>JBGUET010000010.1:0-428 GCA_041821225.1 Sedimentibacter sp. | reverse complement strand
AATCATTACTGAAGAAGTTGAATTTACAATATACACAAAAAAATTATATACAGCATTACCAATAATTGAAAAAGATAAATTTCTGGATTTAGTTTCTGATTTATCAACGGAAACAGAGGAAAAAACTGGTATGTCAGCTGCTTTGCAAACAGCTCAAGCTATACTTGAAACAGGTTGGGGACAAAGTGTACCGGTGGATAAATATGATGGACAACTGTCAAACAATCTTTTCGGTATAAAAGGAACAGGTTCTTCAGGCTCCGTTACTTCAAATACATGGGAAGAATACAACGGAGTAGCTTTTCGCATAGATGCAGAATTCAGAGCCTATAGCACTGTTAGTGACAGCTGGGCTGATCACAATAATCTTTTGCTAACATTGAGCAGGTATGAGCCATTTAGACAAGTAATGTTTGACAGCACACAAG
>JBGUET010000009.1:16725-23783 GCA_041821225.1 Sedimentibacter sp. | reverse complement strand
TTGTTAGGTCCAAAGCTTGAAGCAGTAAGAAAAAGCACATCAGATGATTTCGTTATAATTTTAAGAACGATTATAGGTAAGACAGAGGGAATGGAAAAAGCTGTTGAAAGAGCAAATATGGCTAATGACCTAGGAGTTGATTACGTCTTCGTGGATGGATTGAATTCTATTGAAGATATGGAGTATGTGTCTAGAGAATCAAGGGCTAAGCTTATGGTAAATTTAAATGAGAATGTGTTCCCTGCCACTTTAGATATTGAAAAGGTTAAATCAATGAATTTCAAAATAGGTCTTTATCCAATTTCAACTTTACAAGTTGCTGCTAAGTCTATGTTTGAAGCCTTGAATTTAATAAAAGAAAAAGGAACAGCTTTTGAGATGAAAAATAAGATGACTACATATTCAGAAATAATAGAATTGTTACATTATCATGAGGATATAGAGAAGTATTCCAAGTTGTATAAGTAAAAGCAATCAAATAATGCTAGTAGGTGATCGTATATGGATTTATTAGACATGAAAGTTTTTTTAGATAATTTAGTTGATACATTTTCAATAGTACTTGATTTGGAATGTACAATAATAAATGCAAATCCAATTAGAAGGGTAAGTGGCACAGGCATTTATAAAGAAAACCCAGATGACATTAATTGGCAAGATTCATATGCCATAAGGGTTATTGAAGAAAAGAAGCCATACTTAGTAATTGATACTACTAACCACTCTTGGACAAGGGTTGGCGAAAATTCAAATTACTATTCAGTTGTGTTATACCCCATTGCAGTAGATAATATTGTTAAAGGAATAATTGTTTTAGCATCCATAAATAAAAAGCAACAAGATATGATAAAAGAGAAATCAAATGAACTATTGGATTATCTAGAAAAAATATCTCAATTGATATCAGCAAAGTTTGAACAAGAAATTTTGCTTAGTAAATTTACTGAAGTAAATAATCAATTGTCTACAATCTTTGAATCTGTAACCGATGGTATTCTTTTGTATACAAAACAAGGTAGGATACTCCAAATTAATGACAAAGCAAAGGCTATATTGCAATATAATAATACAATCGTCTATGAAAAGTTGCTTAACAATATATTTGAAATTGCTGATTACGTTATAGAACATAAAGAAAATGTTGAAAAACAAATATATCTAAATTCTTTGGGTCAAAATTATTCTATTATGGTAAAGGCTATACTCAGCTATAATGAAGAACTGTATAGTGCAATAATTATAATTAATGACTTTAAGGAAATTCAAGGTATTATTACACAAAATGACAATGAAATTAATAATTATGCCCTAAATAATATCATTGGAAATAATGTTGCAATAAAAAAATTGATTGAAAGAATAAATATAGTTGCAAACAATGTTTCTAATATTCTTTTGCTTGGGGAAAGTGGAACAGGCAAAGAATTGTTTGCAAGGGCAATACATGCTACTAGCAATAGAAAAAACAATCCTTTCATAGCCGTTAATTGCGCGGCAATACCTGAGATGTTGTTGGAGAGTGAGCTGTTTGGTTATGAAGACGGTTCGTTTTCTGGAGCAAAAAAAGGAGGCAAAATTGGTAAGTTTCTCCTAGCCGATGGAGGCACTTTATTCTTAGATGAAATTGGGGATATGCCCCTGTATTTGCAGGCCAAACTATTGAGAGTTCTTGATGACAAGAAGGTAGATAGGGTTGGTAGTACTAAGCTAATAGATGTAGATGTGCATATAATTTCTGCGACTAATAAAAGCTTGGAAGAAATGGTGAAAAAAAAGGAATTTAGACAGGACTTATTTTACCGATTAAATGTAATTCCTCTGTTTATTCCACCGCTTAGAGAAAGAAAAGATGATATTTTATTACTTGCTGACAGCTTTATAAATAAATATAATAAAAGATTGTCTAAAAATATATTGGGACTAAGCAAGGATGTTGAAGAGATTTTATTAAAATATGAATGGCCTGGAAATGTTAGAGAATTAGAGAATTATCTAGAGTACATGGTGAGCTTTGAGACAGATAAATATATTCAAATTAATAACATGCATTATAAGCTTAAAAGTTTCTACATGGGGGAAGAAGAAACAGTAACACAATATGCTGAATATAAAAATATTGAATCAACAGTTTCTTTAAAAGAACAGATAACAATAAAAGAAAAAGAAATTATTGCTAATTTAGCATCCCAATATGAAAAACCTTTAAAGCTTAGTAGCATTAAAGAGATATGCAACAAACTAGAAATTAGCAGAGCTTCATTTTATAGAAAATATAAATAATAATGTTCTCAAATTCGATACTGTTCTCAAATTTGAGAACAGTATTATTATGCAGTTCTCAAATTTGAGAACATATCTCATTTTGTGCTTGATTGAGCAAGAAAATAATTGGCACAATACTTGCTTGTATAATAACAAGGAGGTGATTGAAAATGAATTATAAAATAAAGGAAATGAGTTGGGTAGAATTTGATAATAGAAGAAAAGAAACAACAACTGTCATCATACCTACAGGAAGTATAGAAGCATACGGCCCTCATTTACCCTTAGGAACAGACTGCATAGTTGCAGAGGCTCTTGCAAATATGGTAGCCGAAAAATTCAATGCTTTAATAAGCCCAGTAATTGAGTTGAATGACGCATCTACATTAATTGCTTTCCCAGGAACTTTTAATTTAGAAAGAAAATTTTTTGTGGGATATTTAGAAAATATATTTACAACTTTAATAGGCTATGGTTTTAAGAATTTCCTTTTCATAAGTGGACATGGTGGTAGTGTTGATATGACATCTTCCTTATGCAAGAAATATCAGAGATTGCATGATATTAAATGTGCACAAATTGATTGGTGGAGATATGCAGCTGCTAATAGTGATGGGATACTTGAAAATAAGGGACCAATGGCCCATGGTCACGCCAGCGAGTGCGGTACATCGGTTATGTTGTATTTAAGACCTGAACTAGTAGATATGAAAAAAGCAGAAAAAGTCAATCCTAAATCAGACAGTTTTGATATATTTACAGATATTGTAAGATATGTTCCATTTGAAGAGAAGACTCATAATGGAATAATTGGAGATGCAACTATAGCAAGTTCTGAAAAAGGCAAATTGCTTTTGGAAAAATGCGTGAATAGAATTGTAAGTTATATGGAATATGAATTTGTGAAATAATGAAACTTAAATTGTTGAGAAAGTCAAACAATTTTAGAATAAAAAAATAGAAATGGAGAGTATAATATGAATAAATTAAGTAAATTAATAGCGTTAATATTGGTCGCTTCTATGACTGTTGTAGGATGTTCAACAGGAAAAGAAGCCGAAGTTACACCTCCTGCAGGCGAGGCACCAGCTGCTGAAAGAGTTATAAAGGACACAATAAAGCTTGCACACTGGGAAGAACCAGCAACCCTAGATCCTCAAGCTTCTAACAAATTATCATACTTTTTAGTAGAAGAACAAATATTCAATTATTTAATTCATGAAGATAATAGTGGTAACTACACTCCTGAATTGGCAACAAGCTGGGAATATCTTGATGATACTACTATAAGATTCCACTTAAGAGACGATGTAATGTTTCACAATGGCGAGAAATTAACAGCTGAAGATGTAAGATTTACTATAGCAAGAGGATGCGAAAATCCTAAAAGTGCGTCAATATATAAATATTTTGATGCTGAAGGAACTACTGTTGTAGATGACGTAACAATCGATGTAAAATTTAATACACCATATGCTGGAGCACTTAATGTTTTAGCTTCATGGAGAGGTGCAATAGTTAATAAGAAAGCCGTTGAAGAAATGGGAGAAGCAGAATTCGGTCGTGCACCTATAGGAACAGGCCCTTACAAATTTGTTGAATGGCAAAGTGGTACATCTATAAATCTTACAAGAAATGATGAATACTACGGAAATAAAGCCATAGTTAAAAATGTTGAATTCAAAATAATACCTGAAGCAACTAACAGAGTTATAGAATTGGAAACTGGCGGAGTTGATGTAGCGTACAATGTTTCTTCTAATGATGTTACTAGAATAAAAGAAAATGAAGACTTAAACCTTTTAATGGGACCTTCATACAGATATACATTATTGACATTTAGCATGAAAAGCGAAAAATTGCAGAATGAAAAATTAAGAGAAGCACTTGCTTATGCAATAGATAAAACATCTTTAATTGACGCTATTTACGGTGATACTGCTGAAGTTGCAACAGGCATTTATCCGAAAGATGTATTTGGGTTTAAAGAATTTGAACCAATACCATATGATGTTGAAAAAGCAAAAGCACTAATGGTTGAGGCAGGATATCCAGATGGTATTGAACTTAAATTTGTGTGTGAACCAATAGAAGAATATACAAGAACAGCTGAAGCTATTCAAAATATGTGGAAACAAATTGGGGTAACTCTAGATATTCACACTGTAGAAAAAGCTGCATACTTGGCTCAAGGAAATGAATTCGAAGTAGGACTTAGAGCTGGTAATTCAAATGAACCTTCAAATATATTAGTTATATATGATTCTTCATTTGCGGATTTAATCCAACCAAATGATACTTATATAGACGAACAATTAACAAAAGTTGCAAGTCTTGTTAATCCTACAGAAAGAAAAGCTGCTTTATCAGACCTTCAAGAGTATATTTGGAATAAGCATTGGACAGTTCCAATGGCATTTACAAATGTAATTTATGCCACTACTAAAAATGTAGAAAATTGGGAAGTTCATCCTTTGAGTTTAACAAATATTTCAGATGTTACTGTTTACGAAGATTAGTAAGAGCAATTTATAAAGCTATAGTCCAGGTGGATAAATCTATCTGGACTATAACTTAATAGTATAATTTAAAGAATATTCTTATTTCAAAATGAAAATAAGGAGGTAGAAAATTTGGTTAAATATATTTTAAAGCGTTTACTTATGATGATACCTGTATTAATAGGTGTATCTTTAGTAATTTTTACAATGGTATACTTTACCCCTGGGGATGCACCTGAAATGATTCTGGGTGATCTTGGAACTCCAGCGGATAAAGCTTTAATGCGTCAAGAATTAAAATTAGATGAACCTTTTTTAATAAGATACTTTGACTACTTAGAAGGTCTTGTATTTGAAGGAGACCTAGGCACGTCATACACTACAAAAAGACCAGTAATTGACGAAATCTTAGAAAGATTTCCAGCGACGTTAATATTGGCAGGAATGAGTGCGCTGTTAGCAGCTGTAATTGGAATAGTTGCTGGTATAATATCCGCCACAAAACAATATTCCGTATTTGATAATGTAGCTACAGGATTATCGCTGGTTGGAGTGTCTATGCCAAATTTTTGGCAAGGATTAATGCTTATCCTTGTGTTTTCAGTTTGGTTAAGATGGCTTCCTGCATCTGGATTTAGTGGGCCTAAGTATTGGATTTTACCTGTTATAACTATAGGCACAAGCAATGCAGCAACTATTATGAGAATGACAAGATCTAGCATGCTAGAAGTTATCAGGCAAGATTATATACGTACTGCAAGGGCAAAAGGACAGATTGAGAGAATAGTTATTTGGAAACATGCATTGAGAAATGCTTTAATCCCAATTGTTACTACCATAGGATTGACATTTGGTAAAATGCTAGGTGGAGCAGTTTTAACAGAGTCTATATTTTCAATTGCCGGTCTAGGTAAATTGATGGTTGATGCTATAAAACTTAGAAATACACCAGTTGTACAAGGCGGAGTAATCTTTATTGCCTTTGCATTATCTTTGGTAAATTTATTGGTTGATATTTTATATGCATATATTGACCCTCGTATTAAATCCCAGTATATGAAAAGTAAAAAGAATAAGAAAAAGGGGGTAGTTGCAAATGGATGATAATATGGAATTGGATATCTCTTTAAAGAAAAAGAGTTTAGCAAAGGATATTTTGAAAAGATTATTCAGAAGTAAAAGTGCAATTTTCGGTTTAGCAGTTATATTAATATTAATTATATTTGCTATATTTGCAGAGCATATTGCCCCTTATGGATTTGATGACCAAGTTTTATCAAGAAGATTTATACCTCCATGTAAAGAATTTATATTTGGGACAGATGATTATGGAAGAGATATTTTCAGCAGAATTGTTTATGGTAGTAGGACTTCATTGCTTATTGCGCTGTTATCCGTATCTTTTTCAAGCGTTATCGGCGTTGTAATAGGATGTATATCTGGATTTTATGGTGGACGTGTAGATAATGTTTTAATGAGATTTATTGATGTACTATTGGCTATACCTAGTATTTTGTTAGCAATTTCTATTTCTTCAGCCTTAGATCCAGGAATAATAAATTTAATGATATCCGTAGGAATAGGGGCTGTTCCAGGATATGCAAGAATAGTTAGGGCTTCGGTTATGTCAGAAAGAGACCAAGAATACATTGAAGCTGCCCGTTCAATAGGAGCCAATGATTTTAGAGTTGTTTTGAAACATATATTGCCAAATGTAACGGCACCTATAATTATTCAGGCAACTATGAGCATTTCTATTGCAATTTTAACAGCTGCTTCATTGAGCTTTTTAGGTCTGGGCATTGCGCCACCTACTCCTGAATGGGGTTCCATGTTATCTGCAGGTAGATCTTACATTAGAGATTCATGGTATGTAGTTACATTCCCTGGACTTGCAATTATGGCTGCTGTTTTTGGATTCAACCTATTAGGGGATGGATTAAGAGATGCACTAGATCCAAGGCTAAAGAATTAGGAGGGTTACTATGAATGATAAACTATTAGAAATAAAAGATTTAACAGTGCATTATATAACTTCGGAATCTGTAGTTAAAGCAGTGAACAATATATCACTAACCATAAACAAGGGAGAATCTCTTGGGTTAGTAGGTGAAACAGGCGCTGGAAAAACTACTACTGCACTTAGTATTATGCAACTAATACCTGACCCTCCTGGTAAAATAGTAAACGGAGAAATAATTTTAGAAGGTCAGGATCTGAATAAGTTAAGCAAAAAAGAGCTTACGAAAATTAGAGGAAATAAAATTTCCATGATATTTCAAGACCCAATGACTT
>JBGUET010000009.1:0-16715 GCA_041821225.1 Sedimentibacter sp. | reverse complement strand
TCCCTAAATCCAGTTATTACAGTGGGTGAGCAAATAGCAGAAGTTATTAGGCTGCACAATAAATTATCAAAAAAAGATGCAAACATTAAAGCTTTAGAAATGTTGGAATTAGTGGGTATTTCTTATGAAAGATTTAGCGACTATCCTCATCAACTATCAGGAGGAATGAAGCAGAGGGTTGTAATAGCAATAGCATTGGCATGTAGGCCTGAATTGATTATTGCAGATGAACCTACTTCAGCTCTGGATGTAACAATCCAAGCACAGGTTCTCGAATTGATGGATAATCTTAAGAGAGATTTAAACACATCATTATTACTTATAACTCACGACCTAGGAGTAGTTGCTGAAGTTTGTGATAAAGCTGCAATTATGTATGCCGGTGAAATTGTAGAGTACGGAACTTTAGAACACATATACAATAACACTAAACATCCATACACCATAGGCTTGTTTAAATCTATTCCTAAGTTTTCTGAGAATGTAAGAAGACTAGAACCTATTAAAGGCTTAATGCCTGACCCATCTAAATTAACTGAAGGTTGTAGCTTTGCCCCAAGATGCCCGTTTAAAATGGATGAATGCATTAAAGGAACAATACCAACAATTGAAGTGGAAGATGGACATTTTGTAAAATGCATCAAGTATATTGTCTAAGGAGGGAAAATGAGTACATTACTAGAAGTAAAAAATTTAAAAAAATATTTTAAAACACCAAAAGGAATGTTACATGCCGTAGATGATATTAGCTTTACTATAAATAGTGGAAAAACCCTGGGTGTAGTTGGTGAGTCTGGATGTGGGAAATCCACTCTGGGAAGAACAATAATTCAATTACATGAACCTACAGATGGACAAGTAATATTTGACGGGCTGGAAATAACAAAACTTTCTAAGCGGGAGTTTAATAAAGTAAGGCCAGATATGCAGATGATATTTCAAGATCCTTATGCTTCCATTAATCCACGTATGTCGGTTGCTCAAATAATATCAGAACCATTAATTATTTATAAAAGATTTAGCAATAATTTAGATATGACAAAAGAAGTTGCCAAGTTAATGGATACAGTTGGTCTAGCAAGAAGATTGGCAAACTCATATCCTCATGAGTTAGATGGAGGAAGAAGACAAAGAATCGGAGTTGCCAGGTCATTGTCATTAAATCCAAAATTTATAGTTTGCGATGAACCAGTTTCAGCTCTTGACGTATCAATTCAAGCACAAATATTAAATTTGATGCAGGATTTGCAAGAAGAGAGGAATTTAACATATTTGTTTATCACTCATGACCTATCAGTAGTAAAGCATATTTCGAACCATATATTAGTTATGTATTTGGGAAATATGGTTGAATATGCAAGTTCAGAGGATATATTTAAAAATAGATTACATCCATATACAAAAGCACTTTTGGCAGCAGTACCCATAGCTGAAATTGGTGCTAAAAAGGAGAGGGTAATTTTAAAAGGGGAAATCACTTCGCCTATTAACCCAAAACCAGGATGTAGGTTTTCAACTCGTTGCGAATACGCAAAGCAGGATTGTTTTGAAAAAGATCCTGAACTCGTTGAGGTTAATAAAGACCATTTTGTTGCATGTCATTATGCAAGGGAAATAAATAAAATATAAAAAGGAGCGTAAGTTAAATTGAGAAAATATAAGATGGCCGTAATCCAAATTGATTCACAAGATGAATTAAAGGAAAATTTAAAGAAAATTACTAAAATGATTGACAAGGCAGTTAAGAATGGTGCTAATTTTATATCTTTACCTGAAAATATGCATCAAATGACTAAGGTTCCTGAAAAAATAGTTATTGAAGATATCCCAGGTTATAGCATTAGTTTGATGACAGAGATTGCCATGAAGCATAAAATATGGATTCATTGTGGTAGCATAAAAGAATATAATGAGAACGGTAAGACTTTTAATACCACAGTTATTGTTGATCCAAACGGAGAAATTGTGGGAAAATACAGGAAATTACATCTTTTTGACGTTGATTTGAAAGAGAATGGAAGTTTCAAAGAGTCAGACAAAAACGCAAGTGGCAATGATATAGTAAACGTTCAAACTGATATGGGAAATTTGGGTCTCACTATTTGCTATGATATAAGGTTCCCAGAACTATATAGATTGTTGACATTAAATGGGGCAGAGGTTATTTTTGTACCTGCCAATTTTACTAGCACAACTGGAAAGGCTCATTGGGAAACACTGCTTAGAGCAAGGGCTATTGAAAATGGAGTTTATATTGTAGCATCAGCACAAACAGGTCAAAAAACAAATATGTTAGCCTATGGTCACAGCATGATTGTTGACCCTTGGGGAAAAACAATTGCAGAAGCACAAGATGAAGAAACAATAATATATGGTGAAATTGATTTAGACTATGTTTATGAAATAAGAGATAAATTAGGGTGCTTACAAAATAGAAGAACAGAAGTATATACTTTATCCGAAACATCAAACAACGGGTAAACAATGGGTAAACAATGGGGACGGACCTTTCAGTTAGGGTAAACAACGGGGACGGACCTTTCAGTCAAACAACATCAAACAACTGGGACGGTCTGAAGTGGACCATTTCGGGTTCAACACATTCCAAACACATTCCCAACACATTTTGAGCATATCATTAAATGGATTGGGAATAATTTTTGAATTATTTAAAATCAAACTAAAAGAGGAAGGAGATGAAAATATGATACAATCTATTCAAAGCAATTATGAAGCGTATTCTAAAATTAATTCAATAACTACGGATAATACCACAAAAGCAAGCACTGCAGCTGTGGAAGTAGTTAGTGGTAAAGCTACAAAGGTTGATACGGTAGAAATAAGTATGGATGGGAAATTAGCATGTCAAGCAGCTGAACAGTCTGATTTATCAGATGTAAAGAGTTCGGTAACCGAAGCTGAAACTGAATCAACATCTGCTTCAAAGAATCCAGAAGATTCAGTAAATTCTATGCATTCACCACCACCACCACCGCCACCACCACGTGATTCGACTGAGAGTACTGAAGATGAAGAAATAGAAGTAAACACTATCTTAACAACATTGACAGAAGAACAACTTAAGGATTTAGTAGCTGATGGGGAAATAACACGAGCTGAAATGAATACTGAATTGGCTAGCAGAAAATCTGCGGAAGAAGATGCAGATACTGCGTCGGGAATATCAACAGAGGATATTATGAAACAGCTATTAATGTTTGACGAACAGTAAGATGTAAGAAGGGGCGGTTATTTTTGATTGATAATAAATTACAATCAAAAGCAACTGCCCCGATATTTTGCATAATTCTGTTGACTGAAATGATTTACAGTTCCTTAGAATAGATCATTCTATAATAGGCTGTTTTGAAACCTATTTTTTGGTATAAGTTTTTTGCTATTTTATTATTAAGGTCCACATGAAGGGATAATTTGCCATCTGTTAAGTCAATGGCGTAATTTATTAGTTCAGTGGCAATACCTCGGCCCTTGTTTCCTTCCTTTGTACCTACATACACAATATGATAGGTAGGAAGAACGCTTTTATAACCGAAATTTAATATTACACATATACCTTCAGGACTTTTATTTCTAAGGGCTAAAACAATAAATCCGTTTTTCATAGCTGATTCCACTGCTTCTTCCGTTTCTGCTACAGAATCAGAATATTCTTGCAACCATGTTTTTGTCCATTTTGAAATTGTATCCTTGGAATATTCTTCGAAGTTAGTAATTTGAATTAAGTCTAAATCACTCTTACCATTGTCTAGGATAATTACATGTTTGCCATTTTTTATCTTTCCTTCCTTGGCTAGTTTATAAAACCCAGCAAAGGAATAACCATCTTGGGTAGATAATATTATATTTTCTTGCTTCTTTAAAAATTGTACGCTTTCTTTTAAAAGCTGTTCATCTACGGGTATTATTTTACCATCTGTATCATGTATGGCTTTTAAAGTATCTTCTAGCAACAATCCATCGCCAGAAAACAGATTTCTAGTATATTTATTGATTTTCACATCATAGTTATCTAGGTCACTCAATTCCATATTTTTCTTATAGTCATTAAAAATAGCATTTCCTTTTGGTATTGTACATGAAAACATTTGAGGATATTTATTTATTTCACCTTCTACCCATTTGTTTACAAAACCATTGTATATGCCTGACTCTGTGTAGCCATTACTTAGTTGAGTAAATACAGTGCTTATGTCGTCACCTAATTTTTCAGCTATTTCTTCCCCAATCTTTTGTAAAGAAATTATACTGAGATGTTTGTTAGCATATACATCAGTTGCATTGTATAGATTATTGTCTTTGCAATATTTATTTATGAGATCATATTTGTTATCTTTGTCATTATGCCTAAAATCTACAAAAAGTTTATTCTTAAATAAGGTTTCTTTCCACTTCTCACCTTTAAATAAAGAAATCTTTACTTCTAAACCATAAATTTCAGAAAAATTAATAACAGAATTAATATAATCATCAGAACCGTCTACGAAGAGCCCTGCATTTTTATGATTTAAAGCGTCTTTAACTAGAACTTCTGAGATTCTATCAAATTTACTGCCGAAAGGATTTGTACCTTCAAGTTTTAAATAAATCTGTTCTATACCCAAGGATTTTTCTAAATTTTTAGCTCTCATTAACGGTGTTTTTCCTGGCCTGTTCAAAATATCACTCCCCTTGAATCGATTTTTGAAAATTTATTTAGTTAACTATATTATATATGAATTGCAGAAAATTAAAAAGTCTTTTATCATATAAATTAAAGTATTATAAGCGGAAATTATATGAAAGATGGGTGCTGTTTATTTTGTGTCACAACGCCTTTCTCAACCATAAATGCTGGACGGTAAGATTCTTTTGCTTTCCTTAATCCCATTACACCTAAATCTTCCTCACGGTTAACATAAGTGTAATGTGACAGTTCATGTATAATAAACTGCTGGTTAATCATGGGATATGCTCCTTCCACATGGGAAAACGCCTTTTCAAAATGAATAATAAACATATCATCATCGGACTTTTCACCAAGTGTCAACGCAACAATTCGTCCAGCTGTTCTAATTATACCACCTATCATATTGAGTTCTTCTCTATGATTAAGACCCTTAATAAGTACACAGACTTCATCAGCCTTTGATTCATCTTCGCAGCATCCATTTTCTACACACCATTTTTTGACCATCTCAATAGATTCATTGATATTATCTTTTGTAATTGTTTCATAAGTCCAGTCCACATTGTTTTTTAAAAATTTGTTAACATGATTTTTCTTTCCATGATATTTCTTGCCAGAAAGATTTTTTAAATCTTCAATATTATATACATAATCGGCATTATCTCTTATATAAGAAATTTCAAATTGACCGGGAAATAGTTTCTCTATTTCTTCATACATATAAGGTTCGATAGAATTCATTCTAAATTCTAAATTGTTTTCTTTGCAATATGATAACATCCATTCAAATGATTGTTTCAAATCTCCAGTTCCCATGGGATACGCAAAATAATAATCTTCATTTATCAAATATTTTATAAAAAGCATGTCATTAACTACAACATATTGCGTATTATAAACATTTGACCATAAAACTAAGTTACCTGGGCTGTAGTCACAAGCCCTATGTTCTCCCTCGTTTAAATATTTTGCCAATAAATCTCTATCAGCCAGAGTTGTTTTATTAAATTGTTCCATTTATTACACCTCTTAAAGTTATCTTATTGTATTTGTTGCATTTTGTTATTATATACCCAATTTTGAAGAATTATAACAATAATCGTATTCAAAGAGAACTTTATTTATAAATATCAACACTAGCATTAATGTAAAACAATTTATAAAACTTCACATAACCTTCACAAACAAGAGGTACTATAAAGTAAAAGGAATTGAGAGTCAAAGGCGAATTAGCTGTAACATACGCATCAGGAAACCATTTGAATTAAAAAGGAAGACATATGAAAAACAAAATTTTTCACAAAATTTATTCTAAGAAAAGGTTTGTGTTATTTATTGCAGTTGTATTACTGGCTGGAGGGCTATATTTGTGGTATAGCCAATTTGCGGCAAGCAATAATCAAGACAAAGTAGCTGACATGGAAGTGGATAATCTTGATGAAAGCCCAATAAAGGGCGGACAACCTGGACAACCTGAACAACCTGAACAACCTGAACAACCTGGACAACCTGAACAACCTTCACCGCCTGTACAAGGGGAACCGCAACAAGAATCTCAAGTAAGGGAAAGCTCCAATGATACAGAGAGGTATGTGGATAATGGAGACGAAACGGTAACTGATAAGAAGACAGGACTGGTCTGGCAGAAGGGTGAAGTGTCTGATGTGTCCCTGGAGCAAGCTAAACAAGCTCCAGAGGGGCTGTCCATAGGAGGTTATAATGACTGGCGCATGCCTACAATTCTAGAGCTTTTGTCAATCGTAGATACCTCATTAAACCATCCGGCTTTTAATGATATTTTGGGATTAACTGATACCGAATATTTTTGGAGCAGTGAAAGCACACCAGGAGCTTCAGACAAGGCCTGGGTACTCAATGCAGGAGGCGGTGTGGGAGACAAACCTATTAATGAAAGCCATGCAGATGGAGGGGAAAAGATTTATTCACTTAAATGCGTTCGTGGTACGTGGGAAGTTAACAGCGCTAGGTTTGTGGATAATGAGGACGGGACAGTATCAGATTATTTGCAAAAGCTTGTTTGGCAGCAAAATACCATATCAGATTTAAGCCTTGCGGAAGCAGAATCCTATATAGACGAATTGAACGAAAATGGGCAGTATTTGTGGAGGCTTCCTACCATGCCTGAATTGGCGATGATTTGTGACAGGAGTCTTAGCAACCCTGCAGTTGATCAAAAGTACTTTCCTTCTTTAAGCTCAGATAAGTATTGGACATCGTCGGCTTTGTCTTCAGGAGGCCGCCAATGGTATGTTGATATGTCCGTTGGCATGACCACTTATGACGCGCCGGAGACCAAGCATGCCATCATTGTGGTTCGAACCATGGAAGATAACAGTTAATATGAAAAGTGAGTTTAAAACTGTTAAGAGTTGCATGTGAATGCTGCTTTTTACCAGTTGATGTGAAAAGAATGAAGCGTTCAAATGAACAGCTAAGCGTGTTAAATGTTCCCTTTGACGAAAATTAGAGGGAACATTTATTTTATTAAATTATTCTATTTTTTTAACTTCATGGCTTAATTTTATTAACTTACTTAACCACATTGAAGTTTGATTTGAAAGAATGTTCTTATTTAATTAATAATTGCAAATTAATGATAATAAGTATAAAATACAAAAAAGGAAATCAATATATAATTAGAAAAAATTAAAGGAGATACATTAATGAACTATAAAGTTGTTTATTTTACGAGAACTGAAAATAGCAAAAGAATTGCTGAAAAAATAGCAAATAAACTTTCTTGCGAGATTATTCAGGTTACAGATGATATGAATTGGAATGGTCCTGCTGGATACATAAAAGCTGGTTATTATTCTGTGCAAAACAAAAGTGTCACCATTAGCATTAATGGTAATTTAGAAGGTGCCGATGAATTTATTGTTGTTGCGCCATTATGGGCAGGTGGTATTCCTCCTGCAATTAAAGTTTTATTAAATACTATTGAAATGACTAAAGTTCATTTAGTCGTGACTTCTATGGGAAGTCTTTTAAAGGATCGCACAGGTTATAAATCTGTCAGCGATGTTGTAAAAAGCAAAAACAATGAAGATACAATTATTGATGAGCTTATAAATTCACTATAGTGATAGTGGAGATGCTTCTTAAATAAAAACTTGACATCAAGGTTTTGGTAGATTTATATGAAAAAAATTTGAGGACGGTATATGAAAGAATTAGATTTATTAAGAAAAATAAAATCGGTGTCATTTGCTACTGTAGAAGATGGAATTCCTCAAGTAAGAATAATTGATGTAATGCTAATCGAGAATGATAAGTTGTATTTTACAACTGCTAGGGGAAAAGCATTCTATAGACAAATTATGCATAATAAATATGTAGCAATTGTTGGAATGGATGCAAATTATAAGACAATACGAGTGAGCGGACCGGTTGAGATGGCTGATAGGACTTATGTTGATAAAATATTTGAAGAAAATCCAATGATGAATGATCTCTATGCTGGTAAAAAAAGGGATATTTTAGATGCGTTTTGTCTTTACAAAGGGGTAGGAGAAGTTTTTGATTTATCAACTACACCTCCATTTCGGGAAAGATTTTCCTTTGGAGGAGAACTAGTGAGACCAGTAGGTTTTGTTATTACTGCTGATTGTATCGCTTGTGGTATATGTAAAGAAGGTTGCCCTGAAGGGGCCATATCAGAAGGTAAAATTTATAAGATTGACGAAAACCATTGTATTGAATGTGGACGTTGTTATGAAAATTGCCCACATAATGCAATAAAGCAGCCAATAGGATTTTAATATTTACGATGGGGATGGTTCTTTCTGGTGGAAAATGGCTAGTAATCAAAAAGAACCATCCTAATTTGTACTATGTATAATAAGTTTATCCCAAAATTCCATTTAGCTTTTGGGATTTGTTTAAAATTTAAAATTACAAAGGAAGTGGGGTTATGTTAAGTAACGAAGTATATAAAAATGGCCAAAAGACTCATGAATTAAAAGATAATAAACTTATATATTATTTTTTAAATGGGAAAGTAAAAGCTGAGGGATTTTTTGAAAACGGACAAATGGAAGGTGAATGGTGTTTCTACAGAGCAACGGGCCAATTATGGCAGGTTGGTAACTTTGTAGGTGGAAAGAAAAACGGCACTTGGGTTAGGTATGACAAGAAGGATAAATTAGAGTATAGAGAAACCTTTGAGAATGATAAAAAATCATCGTATGCTGAAAATAGTAATTTAAAAGAAATATTCCAACGTATTAAATTGTTGATGAATAAATATGAAGACCCTCTTGTTGCAAAGACTGAAGCTGGTGGCAGATATGAACTTTGGTCGGTAAAGGATGTAGTTATTGAGGGAAGAAAGAAAAATGAAGTTTATTTTGCTGGATTAATAATTCAAAAAAATTATGTTGGCTTTTATTTTATGCCCGTCTATACTGATGTTGAAATTAAAAATGTATTTAGCGAGGAATTGCTAAAGCTTTTAAAAGGCAAATCGTGCTTTCATATTAAAAAATTAGATAAAACACTTGAAAAACAAGTAGCCGATGCTCTTGAAACAGGATTTGTATTATATAAAGAAAAAAATTGGATATAAATTATTATGTAGGAGTATGAAGTTTAGAATTGTATTAAGTGATATAGCAAAGGTTAAAATTGATGCAATTGGTATTGCTTATTCAGAATATGTTTATACCTTTGAATTTCTGGTATAATAGAATAATAGTACGCAAATAAAAAGGAGTGTCATATGAAAATAAAAGTATCGTTAATTATATTAGCTTCATTGTTTCTGGTATTTATTGTATCGGGGTGTTCAGCTGACTCAAATACAAAAGATGAATTAGAAACTAAGAACAATGTTATCGCATCTTTAGAAGTAGAAAAGCAAACTTTAGAAGATAAAGTAACTGAGTTAGAGGGAAAAATATCGGGGTTAGAAGAAGAACCCGAAACTATTCCTAGTTTGCAAAATAATATGCTATCAACCGCCTTGGAAGTGGTGCAATTATTGAGTGATGGTGATATGGCAGGAGTATCAACTTATGTTCATCCTACAGCAGGATTAAGATTTAGTCCTTACGACTATGTAGATATTTCTGCGGACCAAGTATTCACTGCAGCACAAGTTGCAGGGTTGATGAATGATACACAAATGTATACATGGGGTAATTATGATGGCTCTGGAGAACCAATAAATCAGAATTTTGCTGATTATTTCCAAGAATTTGTATATGATGAAGATTATGAAAACCCCAACATGATAGGAAATAATGTGTTGAGTGGTCAAGGCAACATAATAAATAATATTACTGATGTTTATCCAAATGGTGTATTTGCAGATTTTCACTTTACCGGGTTTGATCCACAATATGAAGGATTAGATTGGAGTAGTTTGCGTCTGGTATTTGAGGAAGATAATGGCACATGGTATTTAGTTGGAATAATCCATGGCCAATGGACTATCTAAAGATAAAGCGGATGGCTTTTGATGTGCATCAATCAAAAAGAACCGTCCCCATTATCCTACCCATTATCCTACAGATTTGTTTTATAAAAAAGGTTAACGAGCATGTGAAACCTTAGAAAAAATCATAGTATTCGAAGGTTTCGCGTCATTTAACTTATTATATTATATCTTTAAATAGCTTGTGAATCAATTCTTGGCATATTTTCAAGTTCATTTATCTTAATTGACAGCAAGTTTAAAAATAACCCTACATCCGTTACTATTCCCTGGACTTGGCTACTGCCTCTATCGCTAAGTTTTGTCACTGTTGCGGGATTAATATCGACACATATCATTTTAGCTTTTGCTGGTAGCATGTTGCCACTAGCTATACCATGAAGCATTGTTCCAGCGACAAGGACTATGTCTGCATCTTTAAGTTGTTCATAATAAGCGTTTTGTGCTTCTATCATGTCGGTTATAGTATCTGGAAGAGGACCGTCGTCTCTTAAGCTTCCTGCAAGCACAAAAGGTATGTCATTCTTTACACATTCGTACATTATGCCTGAATTAAGTATGCCAGCTTCAACTGTTTCCTTTATAGAACCGTATTTCATTACTTGATTTATAGCTCTAATATGGTTTCTATAACCATTTTTTGTAACCTTTCCTGTTTTGGAGCACACACCCAATGAAGTGCCATAGAAGCTTTTTTCCATATCGTGCACTGCAACAGCATTGCCTGTTAGAATGCTTGAAACATAACCCTTCTGTATAAGTTGTGATAAATAGTAATCTCCTCCAGTATGTACAATTACAGGGCCAGCAACTATTGCTAGTTTTTTATTCCCCGTAAAAAGTTCAATGGCTAAATCTTTAATTAATAGCTCATTTCTCCTTTCTGAAGAAACATTGCTGCTCATAAAGTTAAAAGAATCATGGGAGTTATTAACTTTAGTATCCAAGATTATTTCAACACCCATATCTGTGCATACCACCATATCCCCTTTAATGATATCTCTAAGTTTTTTACATAAAGCCACTCCATCGTTGATTACTATATGTGCATCCATTTTTTGATTTTGTACTGTAAGCCATTTGTTTTTATAAAAAACTTTAGTTGTATAGTTTGTGGTAGAATAAAAGTCATCAGGTACGTTCTTATTCTTTTCGGACACCTTCAAAATTATTGCTTTTTTCTCTTTAATTTCATTCATAAAAATAATCTCCTTTTAGGTAAATAAAAAACTTCACCCCTAACACAAGGGGCGAAGTTAAATTCGCGGTACCACCCAAGTTGACTAATAGAAAAAATCTGATTAGTCCTCTCAAAAGCCTATAACGTAGGCAAAACGGACAAACTTTCATTTGCAGCTCAGAGGGTAGGTTCAATAGAAATAATCTTATAAGACATCTCAGTCAGTGAGTCTTACTTCCTGTAAGCATCTTTCAATTTAATATTCCTCGTCATCACTTATATATATTGTATACTACTATATACATGTAGAGAGCACTTGTCAAATATTATTTTGATTTTTTGTAAAGTGTATGAAATTCTTTACTTGTTATTCTTGTATTCATTTGCAAGCTTAGTCCAAGCTTCCAATGATTTTTCAATCTTTTCATAGGCAATACAATATGATGCTCTAAAATATCCAGGACAACCGAAAGCTGACCCGGGTACTATTAGAATGTTATATTTCTTAGCTGTTGCTACGAATGCTTTATCATCCTCTTCAAGCGCTTTGGAGAATAAATAAAATGCGCCTTGTGGTTTAGTGCATTGGAATCCAAGATCAAGCAAATGGTTGTACAGCAAATCTCTGTTTCGCTTGTATACATCCACATCAACAGTTTCGTCAATGCATTTCATGATTACTCTTTGGAAAAGCGACGGAGCATTTGTAAAACCAAGATTTCTAGTTGCATTACTCAGACATATTTCAATTACTTCAGCTTCTTCCATTTCTGGTAAAAATGCAACATATCCAATTCTTTCTCCAGGTAATGAGAGGGATTTGCTGTAAGAGTAGACAGAGAAGCTATTGGTATAATAATTCAACATATACGGAACTTCAATATCATCATAAACAATCTCTCTATACGGGTCATCAGAAACAATATAAATAGTTTTATTAAGTTCTTCAGATTTTTTAGTTGTAATTTCAGCAATACCCTTTATAATTTCTTCTCCATATACTACACCAGTAGGATTGTTTGGATTGTTTATGAGTATAGCCTTAGTTTTAGAGGTAATAGCCGCTTCAAGTGCATCTAGGTCAGGTTCAAAGCTGCCCAAGTGTGTTGGAACAACTACAAGTTTTGCATTGCTATCAGCAACGTAATCTCTGTATGGGCCAAAATATGGAGAAAATGTGATTACTTCATCATCTGGGTCCAAGATAGTCTTGAATACGACGCTCAATCCACCGCCTGCGCCTACAGACATTGCAATATTTTTAAATGTCAGATTTAATCCGTGTTTTTTGTTAATATCCTGTGCAATAACTTTTCTTACATCTTCATAACCTGAATTGCTCATATATCCATGAATATAATTGGCATCCTCTTCTTCAAGTATTTCGATTATGGCAGTTTTAACCCTATCTGGAGGTTTTACATTGGGATTTCCAATGCTAAAATCGAATACATTCTCTGAACCATAGAGCTTTGCTAATCGGTTTCCCTCTTCAAACATTTCTCTAATAACAGAACTTCCTGCAAGGGAACCTCTCATTTTTTTAGATATCATAAATACTTCCTCCTAAATAAACAGAATTTCATTTCTAAATCAATGTAAATTTATGTGTGGTAGCAAACAATACTAAGGATAGACATTTTTTATTAGATGAAATTATATCCCAATTGGAATGCCTTAGTATTAAGAGCTTCATATTTGCCCTTTCCTTTTTTGCTAAACATACTGTTCATGCCTGAAATTCCCTCTTCTTCAGAGAAATCCCCAGTAACCTTCGCGATAAGTCCAGCCATAATAATATTGGCGCCTTTTGTATGCCCTATTTCCAAAGCCATTTCAGAACTAGGTATTGAAATAACCGTGATATCATCTCTTACATTAGTATCACAAGTCACAAGGGTGCTGTCTATAATAACCGTTCCACCTGGTGCTACAATGCCAACAAACTTCTGAAAAGATGGGTTATTCATGGCTAAAAGTATATCTGGCTCCTCTTGAGTAGGATTATAAATCATACCCTCGCCAAACTTAACAGTACAGTTTGCAGTTCCTCCTCTCATGGCAGCTCCATATTGTGGAATCCATGTTGCGTTCATTTCTTTTGATATGGCAATTTGTGAAATGACAAGACCTGAAGTGAGTACGCCCTGTCCGCCTAAACCAGCAAATACTATTTCTTTCATATTAGTTGGCCTCCCTTTTCTTTAGTTCACCTAAAGGATAGTAGTCAATTAGTTCTTCATTTATCCTTTTAAATGCATCAAGTGGTGACATTCCCCAGTTAGTTGGGCATGGTGATAAAACCTCAACGAGCGAATAGCCTTCCTTGTTCATTTGTGCTTTGAAGGCATTCATGATATAACCCTTAAGCTTGTTTACATGTGCTGGAGTAGTTACAGCACCTCTGGCAACATAAGCAACATCTGGGAATGAACTAGCTACCATTTCAGGGAACTTCATTGGCATTCCTGTTGTTGCACAATCTCTGCCAAGGGGAGAAGTCGTTGTTTTTTGACCTGGCATAGTTGTAGCACTCATTTGTCCACCGGTCATACCGTAATTTGTATTATTTACTGTAATGACAGTAATATTTTCATTTCTATATGCAGCACTAACACTCTCACCGATTCCGATGCTGTATGCATCCCCATCACCCTGATAAGAGATTACTAAAGTATCCGGATTACATCTTTTCATACCCGTACAAACCGCTGCACCTCTACCGTGCAAACTGTCTATTTTATCCATATCGAATGATGCACCCATTAGGGAATAACATCCTACACCGATACTGAGAATGGAATTTTTCTGCAATCCTAATTCCTCAATGCATTCTGCGATAAGTCTTACGACTACACCGTGTCCACAACCTGGGCAGTAAGATATTTGCTTGGTAATAATTTCAGGTATTTTTCTTGCTTGAGCCATTTAATATACCTCCTTTATTTCACCATTTATAATCTTGATGAAATCTTCTTTAATCTTCTTCATAGTTGGTACACCAGATCCGTAGGTCATACAGTATACAGGCCTATTACTTTGCTCTGTTTTCTTTAATGTCAATGCAATGTCATCTACCATTTGACCGGTAGCATTTTCTTCAATAGAAATATACCCTTTAACCTTAGAATTGACATTTTCGAAAGCTTTTTCAGGGTAAGGCCATAATGAAATCGGTCTAATGTATCCTACTTTATAACCCTCTTCACGAAGCTGCATTACTGCACCAATAACTGATCTTCCAGCCAGTCCATAGGCTACAAACACATATTCAGCATCCTCTAGGAATTCAGACTTCCACAGTTGCTCCTTCTCTTTAATGGCTTCATATTTAGCTTTAAGCTCAACACCTTCAATTTTTCGGTCTCTAAACAAAGGGGATATTCTCTCATGAGAGAAAGTACCATCTATGCATCCAACTCTTCTTTCTACAGGCTTCATCTCTGGGAAACCACATGACTCCATCATTTGTCCAAGTGCTGCTTCTGTGTGGAGAATTACTCCCATGCCGTACTTATCCCCAAGATCAAAGGCATGGCCTATGAGCTCAACTGCCTCAGGCAGACTGTATGGGGACAAAACAAAGTTTCTATAATCTCCACTGCCGCCACCCCTAGTATCTCTATGATAATCAGATTGACCGGTATCAAGACTTCCAAGTCCAGTTCCAAATCTTACAACATTGATTGCAACGAATGGCATGTCATTATCTGCACAATGACAAATCGCTTCTTGTTTCAAAGCCATTCCAACACTTGATGATGCCGTTAAACATCTAAAACCTGAAGCTGAAGCACCAAATATCATATTCATTGATGCGCCTTCATTCTCCGCTTGAATAAATACACCTCCAACTTCAGCCATCCTAGTAGATAGGTACTCCATTATCTCAGTGGATGGTGTAATCGGATATCCTGCAAAAAATCTTGCACCTGCTCTAATTGCTGCTTCCGCAAATGCGTGATTACCTTTAATCATATCTTCCATATTATTACCTCCCGTCTCCTAAAATTTCAAATACCCAATCAGGGCACATGGTATAACAAATTCCGCAGCCTATGCATAAATCATCATCAACAACAACTGGGCGATATCCCGTTATGCTTATTTCCTCTTTAAATGATATGGCCTTTTTAGGACAAGCATCCACGCAAATCCCACATTGCTTACATCTTTCTTCTCTTACTTTAACTTTCATTCTTCGTATACCTCCATTCTAAATTCATTCAATTTCGTTATACAATCTTGGTTATTTTTACCCTTGATTTTTCATCTAGGTTCATAATCTTCTTAGTATTCACTATTTCTTTATAATAAATCCAATTATATTTTTCATTCTGTCAAAGCTCTTATTCTACATAGGTCTTCCACTCTTCTTCACCATTAAGGACTCTCAGTATACCGTGAGCAAGGGCTTCAAGTTCATTTTCGCCTGCTAGAACTTCAACAGGAGCTATAAATGAAACGCGCTCTTTAATCCAATTCGTCATCATATCTGAATAGGCAATGCCACCTGTCAAAATAATTGCATCCACTTCTCCTTTCAGAACTGTAGAAAGCTCGCCGATTGCTTTTGCCACTTGATATGCCATTGCTTCATATACTAATGCTGCTTCTATGTTACCTTCTTTAATCATATTTTCTACCTCGCGTGCATCAACTGTACCAAGATAGGCTGTTAATCCACCATTGCCTCGAAGCATTTTCTTAAGTGTTTTTCGATCATACTCACCGCTAAAGCAGAGGTCAACCAGTTTACCGCACGGAACACGGCCTGAACGCTCCGGAGAGAATGGACCTTCATCATCAGAATTCAAATCAGTCATGTAACCTTTTTCATGGACAGTGACCGATATTCCTCCACCAAGATGGGCGACAATTAGATTCATCTCTTCATATTTTTTTCCAATCTTATGGGCATATTTATGTGCCATTGCTCTTGAATTCAATGCATGAGACAAACTCGTTCTCGCTATAATAGGCATTCCAGATATTCTAGCGATATCTGATAATTCATCAACTGCTACTGAATCATAAATATAAGCTTCTATTCCCAGCTTTTCTGCAATTTCATATGCTATAATCGCTCCAAGATTTGAAGCATGTTCAACAATAGGTCTATTCTTTAACCGATCGATCATAACATCATTCACTTTGTAAGCACCAGACTTAACGGGTGGCAACAAGCCGCCACGTCCCACTATGGCATCCAAGGACTCTAAGGAAATTCCATTTACCTTCAGAAAATCCAAAATAACGTTCTTCCTAAAATCAAACTGGTCCTGAATATGTTCGAATTTTCGAATCTCATTGACTGGATGATCCAATGTTTCTACAATCATCACTTGTTCATCAGCATATACAGCAACCTTGGTGGATGTAGAACCTGG
>JBGUET010000008.1:0-23993 GCA_041821225.1 Sedimentibacter sp. | reverse complement strand
CTAAATTTAGCAACTTCTTCAAACAAATCATTGTGTGAATTAAAGAAGAAAGAAAGTCTTGGTGCAAATGTATCTACATCAAGCCCTGCTTTTATGGCAGCTTCAACATATGCAATTCCATCAGCCAAAGTAAAGCCGACTTCCTGAGCTGCAGTAGAACCTGCTTCTCTTATGTGATAACCTGAAATACTTATAGTATTCCAATTAGGCACTTCTGTTGAACAATATTCAAAGATGTTTGTAATTAGTCTCATAGATGGTTCTGTAGGAAATATGTAAGTTCCCCTTGCTATATATTCTTTAAGTATATCATTTTGAATTGTTCCTCTTAATTTATCTTTTGAAAATCCCTGTTTTTCTCCAACGGCTATATACATTGCTAAAAGTACTGCAGCAGGAGCGTTAATTGTCATTGATGTGCTTACTTTATCCAAAGGAATACCGTCAAATAATATTTCCATATCCCTTAAGGAGTCAATTGCAACACCAACTTTACCAACCTCTCCCTGTGCCAATGAATGGTCAGAATCATATCCTATTTGAGTAGGCAAATCAAATGCAACCGACAAACCTGTAGAACCTTGATTTACTAGATATTTGTATCTTTCATTAGATTCCTCTGCAGTTGCAAAGCCTGCGTACATTCTCATAGTCCAGCTTTTTCCCCTGAACATAGTAGGCTGGTACCCTCTTGTAAAAGGATACTGTCCAGGATATCCAATTTCAGTTTCATAATCAATATTTGCAATGTCTTCTGGAGTATATAATCTTTCAACTACTGCTCCTGAAACAGATTTAAATTCTGCTTTGCTTTCCGGCATCTTTGCAAGAGTTTTGTTTAAAACTTTTTCTTCCCAATTTTCTCTTGCTGCTTTAATTTTCGATAGCTCTTCGTTATTAAACATGCATACCTCCCAATGTGTTTTTGTAATCAGTTAATGTATATGTTAATCTAAAATATTGTAATCTAATTATTGGAATGTAAGAAGACTTTGTTAATGTTAGAGATTATTTAGGCATCAAATTAGACTTTACTTACTTCTTTAATCACCGGATTTGATTTGAAATCCGGTGAAATGTTACTTATCATCTTGAAGGTAGCTCATAATCGCCTATTTTAAATCTCTTTACATTAACTATTTATCTGATTCTAAACAATTTCAATTACAGTAGCTAAACCCATGCCGCCAGCTATACATATAGTAGCTAAACCATATCTTGCTTTACGACGTTTCATTTCATGTATCAAAGTAGTTAAAACTCGTGCACCTGAACATCCTAATGGATGACCTAATGCAATAGCTCCACCATTTACATTGACTTTATTTTCATCAAGTCCTAATTCCTTAATACATGCCAAAGATTGGGATGCAAAAGCTTCGTTTAATTCAATCAAATCTATCTGACCAATTTCTAATCCTGCTAGTTTTAATGCCTTTTTTGTAGCTTCAACTGGACCTATTCCCATATATCGTGGATCTACTCCAGCAGCAGCCTGACTACGCAATATAGCTAAAGGCTTATAGCCCTCTTCTTTTGCTCTTTTTGCAGACATTAATAATAATGCACTTGCTCCGTCGTTACGTCCAGAGGAATTTCCTGCAGTAACTGTCCCGCCTTCTTTGAAAGCAGGTTTTAATTTTGCCATTTTTTCTAAATTTGTTTCTCTTGGAAATTCATCCGTATCAAATATGATAGGGTCACCTTTTTTCTGTTTAATAATGACTGGAACTATTTCGTCTTTGAATTTTCCTTCTTTAATAGCAGCCAATGCTTTTTGCTGACTTCCTAAAGAAAATACATCTTGCTCTTCTCTTGTAATTTGAAACTTTTCTGCCAAATTTTCTGCAGTAATACCCATGTTAAATATACCGAACATATCCTGTGGTTGAGAACGATATTGGCTTTCTGTATTAGAATCCAATATAAGTCCGTCACCAACTCCATATCCATATCTTGCTTGACGCAAGTAATACACAGCATTGCTCATGCTTTCTGTTCCACCAGCAATAACAACTTCAGCAAGACCACATTGAATTGCCTGAGCTCCATTAAATACTGATTGTAGACCTGATCCACATGCACGTGATACGGTATAAGCAGGAACCTCTATAGGTACTCCTGCTCTTAAAGCTGCAGAACGAGCAATATTTGGTGCATCTGCACTAATTTTTGTCTGCCCCATTATTACTTCATCCACAATAGCAGGATTTAATTTTGTGCGTTCAATTATTTTTTCTATTACTATAGTCGCCAAATCTTCAGCCTGTATATTTTTTAAAGAACCACCTAATTTACCTATTGGTGTCCTTATCGCTTCAACAATAACTACTTCATTTTCCATTTTATCACCTTTCCCTTTATGATTTTTATCCAATAGCTGTCAATCCACCATCTGGATATAAAATATTACCTGTAACAAATCCTGATGCATCTGAACATAAGAATATAGCTGGGCCTACACAATCACTTGGCATAGCCATTCTTTTCATAGGCACTAAATTTGCAATTCTTTCTCTCTCATTAGGTCCTTTGCTGTTTAAAAGTTCCGCCATCATAGGTGTTTCTGTAACTGTTGGTCCAATAGCATTTACTGTAATGTTATAAACACCATACTCAGAAGCTAATTGACGTGTAATCATATCAACCGCACCCTTAGTTCCACAATATCCTGTATTTCCTGCGCTTCTTGTAGCAATTTTCCCACGTACAGAAGATATATTAAGTATTTTTCCATAACCATTTTCTATCATATGTTTACCAAAATGCTTACATGTCATCATAATTCCATAAACATTTACATCGAACATTTGTTTAAATATATCCATAGGAAATTCTTCCGCTGGGAATTTTTTATTGTATCCTTGAGCATTTACAAGAATATCTACTTTGCCAAAATCTTTTACACTATTTTCTACAAGTGCTTTAATACTTTCCTCATTTGTTGCATCTACTTGATAATATGTGAGTTGGCATCCACTAGCATCTTTTATTTCCTCTACAGCTCTCTTAAGAGACTCTTCAGATCTACTAGCTATAGCAACTTTAGCGCCAGCTTCTGCTAAACCTTGTGCTATTGCTTGACCTAAACCACCGGCTCCGCCAACTACAACTGCATTTTTCCCATTCAATTCAAACATTTTCATAATTTATTCTCCTTTTTTAACGATTTATTTAATTACAGTAACCATTACTCTTGCTGCCACAAGACCATTTACTGTCATGCTACGTTTTTCTCCAGGACCAATATAAATTAAATCATTTTCTTCTAAAATAAATTTTTCACCTTTTTCATCTTCAACAGTAATTGAACCTCTAAGTACATAATAAATTCTTTCTATATCTGCAGCTGACATTTCTGCTCCGCCATTAGGAAGAAATTCAGAAATTGAAACCACAGAACCATTAGTTCCTTCAGGAGCACCAAGCTTTCTTACTCCCCACATATTATAATGTTCACGTGCTTCATAATAAGTACCTTCACAAGCTTTTACAACTTTCATTTGTTTATACCTCCATATATTTTTAATTAACTAAATTTATACCTATTTTTATATATCATTTGCTGCAGCTAAAGTAATACATAAATATTTTGTCTCCACAGATGCGGACCTAGAACAAACAATAGCAGGAACCTTAGTTCCTAATATCAAAACACCTGCAGGTGTTTTCGTAATATGAGCTATCATTTTAGTAGTAATATTTGCAGACGCTAAATCTGGAAAAACTAACAAATCGGCATCCCCAGCTACTTGACTATCAAATCCTTTAATATCAGCAGCTTCCTTAGACAAAGCCAAGTCTAGCGAAATTGGTCCTTCTACGATGCAATCATTTATTTCACCCTCTTGATTCATTCGTTTAAGTTCTTCTGCATCAATACTTTCAGGCATTTTATAATTTGGAGTTTCTACAGCAGCCAACACTGCTACTTTAGGATTATTAATTCCCATTTTATTCATAATAGTAACAGCATTTACAATAATCTCTTTTTTCTGTTCTAATGTTGGATGTGGACATATCCCAGTATCTGTAAACGCAATGATTTTATGATAATTTGGAATCTCACGAAAAGAAAGCATAGAAACCATTTTACCAGTCCTGAGATGATTATCTTTTTTCAATATTGCGCCCATAAACTTATCAGTTTTAATAAGACCTTTCATCACACATTGAACATCCCCTGTATGGATCATCTCAATAGCAAGGTTTAAAGCCGCATCCTGATCATTCTCATCATAAATCTTTATATCTGTTCCAACATATTTAGTATTATCAAGATATTCCTTGATAATTGTTTTATTTCCTATCAAAACAGGTAAAATAAGTCCGTCGGTATAAGCTCTCATTACTGCTTCTAAAGTATGAGTATCATCAGCTGCAACAATAGCGCAACTAATCTTTTTTCCTCTACTTAATATATTACTTTTAAGTTCTTCAAAATTTTTATAACTCATATTATCACCTCAAAAGCTCAAATATACCAGCAGCACCCATTCCACCACCGATGCACATAGTAACTAGAGCATATTTCCCATTATTTTTTTTCAAATAATCTAAAGCTTTACAAGTAAGAAAACCTCCAGTTGCACCCATAGGATGCCCTAGTGCTATGGCTCCTCCCCAAGGATTAACTTTGCTTTTATCAAATTTCAACTCTTCAATACAAGGTATAGACTGGGCTGCAAATGCTTCATTAAGTTCAATTATATCCATGTCATCAGCTGAAAGCCCTGATTTCTTTAGAACCTTAGGTACTGCATACATTGGTCCGAGACCCATCATAGTTGCATCACATCCTGCATTTGAATAACACAAAAATTTAGCGATTGGCTTTATTCCAAGAGACTCAGCTTTTTCTGCACTCATCAAAACTACAAAAGAAGCTCCATCACTTGTTTGTGATGATGTAGCTGCTGTTACCGCTCCATCTTCTTTAAAACAAGGTTTTAGTTTTGCTAACTTTTCAAGAGATGTTCCAGGACGAATTCCTTCATCCTCTGTCACAATCTTTATATTGCCTTCTTCATCAATAACACTAACTGGAATAATTGAAGTGGCAAAATCTCCCCTTTGCTGTGCCGAATATGCTTTAGCGTGACTATCTACTGCCATTTGATCCATTTTTTCGCGGCTAACTTTATATTTTTCAACAACATTTTCAGCAGTTATACCCATGCTCATGTAAGCCCCTGGTTCGTTATCCTTTAGCCACAAATCGTCATCATCTTCGCCTCTAGTAAGAGTCATAGACATTTGCTCCACGCCACCAGCTATCATAATATCCTCTTCCCCTGCTTTAATAGCATTTGAACAAGTTGCAATGGCTTGTAAACTTGATGCACAAAATCGGTTGATAGTTTGAGCACTTACTTCACAAGGAAGTCCTGCCCTCATAGCTATAAGCCTTGCTGTATTCTTATTAAGTTTATTTTCTTGCCTGGCACAACCAATAATAACATCCCCTATTTCTTTAAGGTCTAATTCAGGAAGTTTATCTAAAACTCCTTTCAATACTTGTGCAGTCCAATCTATAGGATGCTGGTTAACAAACGACCCGTTTTTTGCTCTACAAACAGCGGAACGTCCATAAGCTACAACAACGGCATCTCTAGGGTTAATCATACTATTACCTCCATCTATTATCTATTATCTAAAGTTTTTTGTGTAATTTTAAAATTTCTATCAACATCTTATCACGATACTCTATAAGTGATTCATTTGTATTTCCTATTTCAGGTGAACGATTAGCCATTTCTTCATCCACACCAGCTTGACTCAACTCTGGTAAATCTTCTGGATATTTAATCCAATTTGCCATATCGTCTAAATAACTAGATCTATCTGAACCTTTCACAATAATTTTATCATACATTGCCTTCACGCCACCTGCAAAACCAAGTTGCATAGCTAGCATATGTCCCATTATAGCCCAACGAATCCCTGGTCCAAATGTTAAGGCTTTATCAGCATCTTCTACTGTGCATACTCCTCTTTCAAGCAATTCAACTATTTCTCTACCTACTACAACCTGCAATCTATTAGCGATATAACCCTTAATTTCTTTTTTAAGTACTACAGGTTCTTTACCAATCAAAGCAAAAAATTCTTTAGCATGTTGTACTGCATCTTCACTACCTTCAGCTCCAACTAACTCTATTAACGGAATTAAGTGAACTGGATTATAAGGATGAGCACAAATTACTCTTTCTGGGAACTTTGAATAAGCTGATATTTGGCTAATCAATAAAGCCGAAGAACTAGTAGCAATTATTACATCATTACCACAGTATTTATCTACAGTCTCAATTACATCTTTTTTTACTTCATATTTATCTGGTGCAGATTCTTGTATTAATTGTACATCAGATAAAGCTTCCTCTAATGAAGTTGTATACGTAACTAATTTCAAAGCTTTTTCCGCCTGTTCATCAGTAAGCACACCAGCTTCTACTAATCTTGCACAATTGCCTTCAATACGACCTCTTGCTTTTTCTAAACTTGTTTGTTTTGAATTGTACATATTTACTGGGTAGCCCTTCATTATATAATTAGTAGCACATCCCGTACCAATCAATCCAACTCCATAACAACAAATTCTTTTAATTTCTGGATATTTCATATTATTACCTCTTTCACCTTGATTATATTAATACAGAGTACTAGTTTCTCCCCTGCCATATTTTTGTTTAACTTCTTCCAAACTAGAGCAATCTTGTGGTAGCCATCTGTATTTTTGTACATTCTCTAAGCCATTAAGCACTCTTAGACCACCATTTGCAAGTGCACCCATTTCTCTTTCACCAGGCACTATTTCTATAGGAGCCAAAAACTCTACTCTCTCTTTAATCCAACCTGTAAGCATTTTCGAATATGCTAAGCCGCCAGTTAAAACAATACAGTCTATTTTACCTTTTCTAGCAACAGAAAGTTCTCCAATACTCTTGCATATTTGATAACTCATATACCAATATAAATCCTTAGCTTTTTGGTCACCATTAGCTATTAATTTTTCTACTTCTCGCCCATCATTGACACCAAGATAAGCAGAAATACCTCCCTTGCCTCGAATCATTGATTTAATTTCTTGTTTTGTGTATTTCCCAGAAAAACACATTTCAATAATATTATGGCTAGGTATTCTTCCAGACCTTTCAGGTGACATTGGTCCAGCATCATCCTCTACTGTATCTACCATTACTCCTCCTGAGTGAAAAGAAAAAGTAATTCCACCACCTAAATGTGCTACTAATATATTGCTTTCTTCATAAGTTTTACCTATTTTTTCTGCTACTTCTCTTGCAACAGCACGTGAATTAAGACAGTGATCAGATGCCCATCTCTTAATTCCTGGCAATCCCGTGAAATGCAAAATATCCTCTGCATCACTAGCAGAAGGAGAATCATAAAATATAACTGGAATACCATAAGGTTTAGCTAACTCGTAAGCAATAAATGAAGCCATGCTTGAAGCATGTTGAGTACGAGGAGCATATTCTAAAAGCACCAAAACGTGTTCATCTACAGAATAAGCACCGCTTCTTACTCCATTCATTGAGCCTCCACGGGCAACAATCATATCTATAGAACTCATGTCAATGTTCTTCTCTACTATGAATTTTTTTACATCTTCTAACCGAGATGGAAGTTGGTCTAGCATAAGACTGGACTTTTTAGCCTCTTCAAGGTTGACATGTAACTCTTCTCTCATTATTTCCTTATCGTCTTCAAAAAAAGCCATTTTTGTAGAAGTCGAACCTGGGTTTATAGTTAATATTTTTTTCATTAGGCAATTCAGCTCCTTAATATGTTCTTCTTAATAAATGCAGAAAAGACTAAAAAATCCTTTCTGCATTTATAGTTTTTTATTAAATCATTAAATTAAATTTAACGCCAGCAATTTATAATTCCATCAATAGGGAATTTTGTAAGAAGCTCGTATCCATCTTTAGTTACAACAATATTTTCCTCTAATCTTACTCCCCAGTCTCCGCCTTTTGGTCCGTAATATGTTTCTATAGCCATAACCATACCTTCTTCTAACTGTACGTCTTCTGCTATATACCAAGGCCAGAACATTTCTGGTGCTTCATGAAGTGAAAGGCCAAGACCATGACCTAGTACAAATCCACGACAATTTTGCCAATCATCAAATCCCCACATTTTTGGAGTTTTAGGCCATGCAGCAGTAATATCACTAAGATGATTTCCTGGCTTAACTTGTGCCATTCCATCATACATCATATCTTTTGCGATTTTAAAACCATCTTGTTTCTCTTGAGATGCTTTTCCACAACTAAATGTTCTATAATAGCAAGATTTATATCCATTGAATGAATTACCGTTAACATCAACTGCAATTAAATCGCCAGCCCCTATTGATCTATCTGTATAATCAATATATAAAGGATTAGTTCTAGGTCCTGAAGCTACAACAAATTCTTGAGTTTCATCTGCACCCATTTCATAGAATTTTTTCATTCCGATTGCTACGATATCACATTCTCTAAGGCCTGGTCTAATAGCATCTGCAATGTCTGCAAATGCAGCATCAGCCATATTTGTAGCCATTCTCATACATGCGATTTCATCTTCGTTCTTAATTGCACGAGCACGGAACATTGTACTAGTTCCGTCTAAATAGTTTGTAATACCCATTTCTGTAAGTAATTTACCTACTAAGAATTGATTAATACATCCATCTAATGCTACTTTTGGATTTTTCATTCCATTTTCAGCCATGATGTTAATTATTGCTGCTTTATATTTAGAAAGTTCTTCTGTTCTAGTAGCAAAACGTATACTTCCAAGATTACTCCAAACTTTATTTTTCATCCAAGGCATATCTTTTTGTAAAGCAAAAGGATTAAAGCTTGCTAATACATAAGCATACGGATCTCCCACTGCTGGAACCATTACACATTGTGCTGTTGCAAAACGATTAGGTACTGTTACATATGCACCTGTAGTATAACGAATACTATATGGGTCCCATGTTATAAGAAGATCAAGACCTTCTTTTCTCATTTGAGCCTGAGTACGCGCCAATCTATATTTTCTCATTCTATCATAATCTATTCCTACATAACGATCTGTAGCCATTTTTCCAAAAGGCATAATAATTTCCTCCTAATTTCTATTTTTCATCTTCATATTTGATATATTCGAAATCATGCTCAGAGTGTGAAATATTAAAAGAATACATTTCAGATAAAACATGAATACGGAAATCTCTTTCCAAAACATCTTTCCAAGGACGTACGCACATATAATGTGTTAAACGACGACAAGAACGACTAGTATTCATAATAGTTCTTGCAAGTTCCCACGCTCTTTCAACAATTTTATCATTTTCTACTATTTCATTAACTGCCCCTAATTCCAAGCATTTCTCAGCGCTTATTCCTTCACAAGTAAGCATTGCATAGTTTCCACGTTTAATTCCCAATATTTTTTGTAAACAAAGACCCATTCCGTCTCCTGGAACATGACCAGAATCCATTCCAAAATGATCATCTTGAAGGATAAAATCTGGAGTACAAAGAGTAATATCACTCATCATACACATTTCCCAATGTATTCCTCTACCATTAATAGCAGAGATTGTAGGAATTTCAAGATCATTAACAAAATTTTCTACAATTTTCAAAGTATCATAAATTTGTACGTTGAATCTTTGATCATCATCAGGAGATTGCTCAACTTCTTTAAAAGAAGCTACATCATGCTCATGAATCCAATATGGATTAGTAGAAGTAAGAATTAATAATTCTGCCCATTTTGTATGGCCTATATCTGTCCATAATTCAGCAAGTGCGTGATGAAATTGATAGCTCCACTGAACAGGACCACCTTTTGTATGCATTTTTACTTCTAAAATTCCATCTTTAAATGTAAATTTAAAAAAATCTTCATATTTTTTTTGCAAGTCCTCAAGAGTAGGCATTGCCACATAGTTATATTTTGCTTTAAAATTATTAGTTGTCATAGAATTGCTCCTTTTAATTTTCCCTTCTTTAATTTACTGTAAAGTCAACAATCCGCCATCAGGATAAAGAATCTGTCCTGTTACAAACGATGCTGCATCAGATGCAAAAAATACTACTAGTCCTGCACTATCTTCAGGAAGTGCAATACGTCCCATCGGAACACGAGCAGCAGTATCATCTCTGAGACTAGGATTTTTTTCAAAAATTGATTTCATCATTTCTGTTTCAGTCATAATTGGACCTATAGCATTTACAGTAATATTATGTTTTGCCCATCCAGCTGCAAGAGTTAAAGTCAAAGCATTGACTGCACCCTTAGTAGCTCCATAGCAAGCACTTATATCAGATGGTTTAGTACGAATTGCCCCAACAGAGCTTACATTAATTATTCGTCCACCACCATTTTCTTCCATAATTTTACCAAAATACTTACAAGTAATCATTATGCTTTTAACATTGGCATCAAACATTTTATCCCATTCATCCATAGGATGTTCAAAAGCAGGAAATTTTTTATTTTGTCCTTGAGAATTAACTAAAATATCAATTGTTCCGAATTTTTCTTTAAATTTTTCGCTTAAGCTTTTTACAGATTCTTCATCTGAAGCATCGGCCTCAAAACAAAAAACTTCTCTGCCTGTTTCAGCTTTTATATGGTCTGCAGTCTTTTTCAATTTTTCTAGACTTCGGCTGCTTATTGCTACTGTGGCTCCATGTACAGCGAGAGCTTCAGCTACAGCACCGCCAATACCTCCCCCACCACCAAAAACAAGAGCGATTTTTCCTTCAAGTGAAAATAGTTGTTTCATAATGATAAACCACCTTTTCTATTTTTTTATATTTTATAATTAAAGACCTAAATCTTCTCGTTAATTAAATCCTTTGTAACTTTAAATACTTTAAAAAGCATCTTGTCACGTTTCTTGCTAATTTCTACTGCGCTACGTCCTTCGTAATCATAAAAACCCTTTCCTGACTTAACTCCCAATTCGCCCTTATCAACATGGTCAAATAGAACTTTTGGGCGGTTACTAGTTTCTGGCATTACATAGCTAGCATTAAGTATATTTTTGGCACTTACGTCAAGGCCTGTGAAATCATATCTTTGAACAAGACCTAATACCATTCCCCTAGGCATCAAACTTGCTTTTACAGCAAGATCAAGTTGCTCAGGTGTACATATTCCATTTTCTAACAGATAAAACACTTCTGTGTTTAAAAGAATTTGAATTCTGTTTATTATATATCCAGGAGCAAACTTTTCAAGTCTTACTGGAGTTTTACCACATTTTTGAAGGATTTCTATTGTAATTGACATAGTTTCTTCTGTAGTCTCTTCACCCTTTGCAACCTCAACCAACGGGATTATCTGTGGTGGAGCATACCAATGTGCTGTAGTAAAGTTTTGTTTGCGAGCCTCTGGAACCAATTCAAAAGGATTTAAAGAAGATGCATTAGACACTATTATTGTATCTTCTGGAAGCAATTGATCAAGTTCTTCGTACAAAGCTTTTTTTACATCTGGATTTTCTACTACAGTTTCTTGAATAAACTGAGCTCCATCTACTGCTTCTTTAACACTAGTACAAAACGATATGCGTCCTAATACTTTTTCTGCTTCATCGGCAGTCAACAATTCTTCCTCAATAAATGTATCCAAATTTGAGCGAAGCATGATTTCTGCTTTTTTCAAAGTACCTTCGCTTCTAGTGTAAAGGGAAACTTCATATCCACCCATTGCGTAACACTGTGCTATACCAGGGCCCATTGTTCCAGCCCCAAGGACTGCTATTTTTTTAATATTCTCAATTTTCATTTTAATTTACACTCCTCATTAAAATGGGATACTTAAAAATATCCCATTTGTTATTACTTATTTTACTGATGTTTAACTAATCCTAAAATTTCGCGAGCTTCTTCAGCAGTTGCAATTTCTCTACCTGCCATCTTACCATATGCTACTGCGCGTTCTACCAATTGAGCATTTGTTGCAAGAACACCCTTCTCTAAGAATATATTGTCCTCTAGACCTACTCTTAGTCCGTCGCATTCTGCTGCAAGTCCAGCAAGCATCATAGGTTTGTGAGCTTTTCCAATACCTGTAATTGACCAAGTAGAACCAGCTGGAAGTTTAGGTAAAAGGTAAGCTAAACTTTCCAAATCTCCAGGCATAGCACCAGTTACACCTAAAACAAATTGGCAATGTAAAGGAGCTTTCAAAACACCTTTCTTTAAATAATAGTTAATATTTCCAATCATTCCAGCATCAAATAACTCAATTTCAGGTTTAATGTCCAACTCCTGAGTTAATTTTCCTAGTTTTTCTAAAAATGCAGGTGTATTTAAAAATACATAACTGTTTGCCCAGTTCATTGAACCAGGATCATATGAACACATTTCTGGTTTCAAAATTGGTAATTGAGCCATTCTTACATCTTCAGGCCAGCTGCTACCAGAAGTAGTCAAATTCAAAATTGCATCTAAACCTTCATTAGCAAGTGCTTTACGTATTTTTGTAACGACTTCTACAAATACTTCTGTTGCCATACTATTCTTACCATTTTCATCTCTTACATGTATGTGGGCAATTGCTGCACCAGCTTTAACGCACGCAACAACGTCTGCTGCTATTTCGTCTGGAGTAATAGGTACATTTGGATTTTGTGCTTTTGTTGTTCCTGCTCCACATAATGCAGCAGTTATAATTAATTTTTTTGCCATAGTTTTTCACTTTCCCTTTCTAATTTTTATTAATATTTAAAAGATTTAAAATTATATTTTTAATGTAAAACTCCTTTGTCAAAAAAATTTTACACCGAAAATAATTTGCTATACTAATATCTTAACAATAAATTATTCAAAAAACATCCCACATAAAGTAGAAAAGTTAACCATAGTATTTAAGACAATTTGTATAAAATAATAGTCAACCTTTATCCCAGTGTTCGTTATTTATAACTCATATATTTTTCATCTTAAATAATTCTACTTTCAAAACTATTCTATTAGCTAAGATATAAAACCTAAAAACTAAAGTAGATAGTACATAATATTAAAAAAGATTGAATAAATAAATTCAAAGGTTATAATACCTATAATTTAATTAAAATAGTTTTAGTTGATTTTAATTATTCCTTAATAATATGAATTTAATACTATCCGTTTATTTATAATCTTTTTTTATTCTTTTGATAAACATCAAATGCCATTGCAATTATTAGTACAAGTCCTTTAGCGATATATTGAGGATAAACGCCAAGATACATCAATTGCATTCCATTAGCTAATATAGATATTATTAACGCACCAGCAACCATGCCTCCAATAGAACCTTCGCCACCAGTTAAAGTTATTCCACCTAATAAGCATCCTGATAATGCTGTAAACTCGGTTCCAGGTCCTATACTTGAATTTGCAGCACCAGAACGCGACATGAGAACTATGGCAGCTATTGCAGAACATAATCCACATATTCCATAAATAATAATTTTTATTTTATCTGTATTAACCCCAGATAACTTTGCTGCATCTTCATTTCCACCAATGGCAAAAACATATCTTCCGAAATATGTTTTTTTCAGAATAAAAATCGCAATTAACACTATTACTACAGCAAGTATGATACAAAACGGAACAGGTCCAATGTATCCTTGACCGATAAACAAAAAGCTTTTAGGAAAACCTATAATAGTATTTGATTTAGATATCATATATGAAATACCTTGATATATCATGGCAGCAGATAATGTGATTATCAAAGGGTTTACTTTCAGTTTTGTACATAAAGTTCCATTGAATAAACCTAATGTCATACCAATCAGAACGCACACCAATATTCCAGAAAGCATGGAAAATCCATGATCTACGATCAATAATGCAGTAATAATTCCACTTAAGGACATTTGATACCCAATTGAAAGATCAATACCTCCAGAAATTATAACAAATGTAAGGCCTACGCCAGCAATAATAATATAAGAAGATTGTGTAAGAATATTCTTTATATTATACCACGTTAAAAAACTACCCTTAGCCTGAATTGAGAAAAATATAACAAATACTATCAATAATATCGGCATCAATAATTTCTTAGCCAACGAAGAAAAGTCTTTTTCTGTATTTTCCATTTGACAGCAAGATTTTGTAATTGTCTCTTTTGACATGTTCCTACCTCATTTCTATTTTTATTAAGTATTTTATGTTTATTTTTTGTTATTGTTTAAGTTTTTCGAGGATAGCTCTAATATTAGATTCTGATCAAATTCGCTGCGTTTAAGTTCTCCTTCTAAAATCCCAGCGGAAAAAACAATGATGCGATCAGACATTCCTAAAAGCTCCTCCATGTCAGAAGATATCATGATAATACATTTTCCTTCTTCTGCCAATTTATTCATCAAAAGATAAATTTCATATCTTGCACCAACATCAATACCTCGTGTTGGCTCATCGAAGAAAATAATACTTGAATCTGCCGCTAAAGTTTTAGCAATTACCACTTTTTGTTGATTCCCACCAGATAAATTTTTAACCTGCTGATTCAAACTAGGTGTCTTTATTCCAAGTGTATTTTTATAATAAGTAGCAATTTCAACTTCTTTCTTACTATCAACAACTAAACCATTAGAAATATTCTTTATATTAACAATTGAACAGTTCCACGTTATAGATTGTTCAAGGAATACACCCTGACGTTTTCTATCTTCAGGAATTAGCCCTATACCAAAACTTATGGCATGTTTTGGCATGCATGCATTAACTTTTTTCCCATTGACGTAAACATTTCCACATTTCTTTTTATCTGCTCCGAATATAGCTCTAGCCATCTCAGTTCGCCCTGATCCAACAAGACCTGACACACCTAGAATTTCTCCTTTTCTCACTTCAAAAGAAACCTCTTTTATAACATCTGTACATATGTTTTCTGCACGTAATACAACTTCACCTATTTCATTTTTTCTAGTCGGATAAGTGTCACTAAGCTCCCTACCAACCATACAGGTTATTAAATCATGTTTGTTTGTTTCGCTTATATTTAATGTTTTAATATATTTTCCATCTCGCATAACGCTTACTCTATCCGATATGCGAAAAATTTCATCCAAACGATGCGATATATATACTATCGTTACACCTTTTGATTTTAACATGCTAATTATTTCAAAAAGGCGTTCTGATTCAGAAACAGTCAAAGGTGCAGTTGGCTCATCTAAAATAAGAACCTTTGCATCTTTTGAAACAGCCTTTGCTATTTCAACAATTTGTCTTTGTGCACTAGCTAAATCACGCACTGGTGTATTCGGATTAATGTCAACCCTAAACTGGTCAAATAATGCTTTAGCCTTTTTATTAATTAATTTGTTGTTCACAAACTTTCCGTGCTTCTCTCCAAAACAAATATTTTCAGCAGCAGATAACGGTCCAATTAGATTGTACTCTTGGTAAACCACTTCAATTCCTAAAGAGCGGGAAATGGCTGGTGTCATTGTAATGTATTCTTGCCCTTCAAAAATAATAGACCCTTTGTCAGGTGTAATAGCACCTGCAATAGTTTTAATCATTGTTGATTTTCCAGCACCATTTTCTCCAACCAAAGCATGAACTTCGCCTTTTTTAAAATCAATAGATACATCGTCAAGAGCTACAACACCTGGATAACATTTTGTTATGTTTTTTAATGCCAATATAATTTCAGAATCATTTGGTTGTGGAGATAAATTTGCTTCTGTCATATGATTACCCTTTCTATAAATAAAATATAAAATTGTTGATTAAATCTACAGCAAAGGATTCAGAAAATCCTTTGCTGCAAGTAATAAATAAATCAAATTTATTTACTCAAATCAACAGTACTACTTTACACTATCAACAGTACTTTGTTCAGGATCATAATCTGAAACATATCCAACTGAATTTACAGGTATTAAATCACTAAACTTAAATGTATTTTCAGGAATCTCTCCATTAAGTGATCCTTCACATAAAGCGAACATTCTTTCAAAATAGTCATCTCCAAAATCAACAAGTCCACGTACAACACTTTCATTTGTTTCTGATTGTTTTATAAGGTCTGCACCTGCTTCAGAATAACTACCACCAAAACAAGCTACCTTAGATTTATCAATATCATTTTCTACTAAAAACGCTGAATTTGCTCCAATTAATAATGCATCATTAAAAGAAACAACCATCTTAATATCCTTGTCAAGTGCAAGTGCCTCTTTAGTTGCATCTAAACCTTCAGGTGTTAAACTAATATTTTCTTTTGTATAAACTATTTTTACTCTTGGATCTGCTGTTAAAGCTTCAAGCATAGCAGCACAACGAATAGCAGATGAAGGGCGTTCTGTAAGTGTTAGAGCTGCTACATGTACGCTTCCCGGTTCAGCATCAGGATATTCTTTGTCCATCCATGCAATCGCCATATTTGCTACCATTTTTCCAAGTGCTTTCTCATCTGTCAAGTATCCACCATCAACATCATAATCAGGTACGTCAGCGATAAAAATTACTTTTGTACCCTTTTCACGCAATGCTTTCACAACTGGTTCATAAGCGGCTACATTTACAGGTTGAGCAATGACTACGCTTGCACCCATAGCTGCGTAATTCTCCATTTGTTCTATTTGTGTGCTAATATTAAACTGTCCATCTGAAGAAACAAATTTATATCCTGCAGCAGTAAAAAGTTTGTCATATTCTCTGGCATTAAGAGCAAGCCATGAATCGCTAAGTGCTGGTGGACAATATCCTACAATTTTTTGTACAGCTGGTTCTGCAGTTTCTGCAGGTTTTTCAGTTTCTGCTGGGCTTTCAGTTTTGCTGCAAGCTGTTATACTAAAAACTAAAGTTAAAGCTAATAACAGTAATGAAATCTTTTTCATTTTTTTCCCTCCTGAGGATCTGTATTATTTTGTTTTTGTAAAAATATGTTACTTGTAATTTAAAATATTTATTTATATTCAATATGTCGCAATGCAACAATTGTTATTTTTTTTGCAATATGAGAGGCGAAAAAAAATCTCAAATAAATATTTATATACTAATAATATTATTTTACAAAACCTACTCTTTTATTGTATATGATAAGCAAATAAAAATCATCATACACAAGGTGGAAATACACTAGGTATTATTTTCTACATATTGTAGTAATAAATATTGCTAGTATTTTTAAATGGGTATATAACTAGCTATTAAACCAACAAACAATTTCGAATACTACACTTTTTTGTTGATAAATGCAATTATAATTGTTTTTATATCAACTACTTTTTGTTATTACCATTATATAATTATTTATTTGTTTATCAAATTTTTTTCATAAAAAAGTAAAAAACCAGATAATTATTTAAATTTTCTGGTTTTTTACTAAAAAATCTGCAATTTATAATGAAAATTTATAATTTTACTATTTAAAAATAATATAACTTAATTACTAGACTTAACACGAATACCGCCATTAGAGCATATGGATGCACACTTTCCGCAACCAACACACTTACTCTCAGCCATGGTTATTGCGTTTTTAGGAGCAACAAATGTGGCTCCATCACGTGTAACAATTTCTAAGGCATTGACTGGACAAATTTCAACACAGTCGCCACAAAGTGTACACTTGTTTGGATCAAGAATAATTTTATTGGAACTATTGTCAATTGGCAGTGTCTGTTCATATTTGGAGTTGTAATACCTTTCCTCAATTATACAGTTTCTATTTTTAGAAATATTGCACAGCATACCACGAAGTTGATAAGAACCAAAGCATGGATCATAAGGTCCACTACCTCTAGTAAGAATATTAGCGTTAGATTCTTCCCATCCGTATCCTGGTGCTCCAGCTTCAGGATACCACCATCCCATTTCACAGTTGATAACTCGTGGATCTATTTCGCTTAAAAGAATAGCCTTTTGAGTAATCTTTCCTCTAGGTGTTTCTATAAACACCCAATCACCATCAGCGATATCATACTGCCTAGCTGTTTCGGGATTAATACTAACAAGTGGAAATGGAGCCTGCTTACGCAAAGATTTAATCTGGCGATTATTGGATATAAAGTACTGTTGCTTTCGACCACCGGTTGTAAGCACTAATGGATAATCTTCCAACATATCAGGTCTACTAATAGGACTTTCTGTAACCTCCTGAAAAAACGGAAGCGGATCGCAGTTTATTTTGTCCATCTCATTTGAAAAAAGTTCGAATTTTCCAGATGGAGTATTAAAGCCTCCACGCTTTTTATAGTTATAATACTTTCGCTCAGGTTCAATATAGCTCATTTCCTTAAACTTGTTAAAGTCAATCCCTTCAAATTCAGGACGACGTCTACCCATTTCAGCAAGCTGTTCATTATAAATATCTAAAAGACTGTCAGCACCGTAGTCAAGACCCATACGACGACTTAACTCAAAGAAAAAATCCTCATCTGACTTACATTCACCAACCTGAACAACCTTTTGCATACATAGGATTGTTTGTTCACTAAATTCTGGCATACAAAACACTTCATCAATCTCTGGCCATAAAGCGGCAGGAAGAAATATGTCTGCCAATTCCCCTGTTGGGTTCATAAAAAAGTCCATATAAACCATAAATTCAAGTTCTTTTAAACATTCATATACATATTTACTGTCTGGCATAGAAAGAAGTGTATTGTTGGCATTTACGAGTAACCCTCTAATTTTGTAAGGTTTGGAATCTTTCATTGCTTTCAATACTGCACGAGGATGTGCCATGAGGTTATTGGACGTATATGGCATACCTGCACTTAAACATTTTTTTTCCATATCCTCAGAAATACGCTCGGCTAAAATACTAGCTGGTGGCGCAACTTCTTGACTTTCAACAAAACCACCAGGTACATCATAGTTGCCTGTAATGCCCATGAGCATAAACAGTGATCGACAAGTTTGAATTGCATTTAAAGTCTGTTCAATTGCACAACCCCACTCTAATGACAAAGGCTTAATAGAAGATATCATATGTGCCGCTTTTACAATTTGGTCTTCAGGTATCCAGGTAATGCGCGACACCATTTTTAAATCGTATCCAGCACAACGAGCCTTAAGATCTTCAAATCCGAAAGTCCAGTTTTCTACGAATTCCTTGTCATACAATCCTTCGGAAATTATTATATTCATTATACCCAGTGCAAGTGCACCATCAGTTCCAGGACGAATTTTAAGCCAAAGCGCAGCTTTTTCTGTAAGCTCTGTGGGTTGGACATCCACAACAATTAAAGGTGTTCCATTTTTTACAGCATCTTTTATAAACCATTGAAGTTCACCATCGGCACCACTTATTGCAGGGTTAGCTCCCCAAACCAGAATTCCACTTGGTTTTTTTGGACCAAAATAGTCAACACTTGCATATGCACCTGCAGTCCATCTCCCTGAGTGAACACGTGGATTTAGGCAAACAAGTGGGCCAGAAGATGCAGCATTTGGAGTTCCAAGCACATGAGAAAAACGCCAGAAGTGTCCCATGTGATGTCTTCCTGTACCTGTGAACATGGTTAAACATTCAGGACCATGTTCTTTAATAAGTGCACCAAGCTTTTCAGCTATTGTATCATATGCCTCATCCCAACTAATGCGTTCCCAAGTACCATTACCCCTAGGACCAACACGGCGCATAGGATAAGTAATTCTGTCAGGATGATACATCTGCTCTATAATGGAAATACCTTTAGTGCATGCCTTTCCCTTGTTTAAAGGAGCATCAGGATCTGGATGAACTTTAGTAACCTTGCCATCTTCAACCGTAAGTATAAGTACGCAACCGCCGTGACAACCTCTACAAGCTGCTCTATATTGATTTTTTTCAAGTTTCATATATTTCCCCTTTCTAAGATATATTTAGAACCATAAATACGCTATAAATTTTACGATTTTTCTGTATTATTCTCCATATAATTTATAATTTTATCAGCTATTCCCTTTGCATCATCTATATGATAACAAGGAACGCCTATATCCCACTGTATATCACTTGCAATGGCTATTAGTTCTTTGGGATCGCATAATAAAGTGCTATGAACCGTTGATCGAAATACTTCGATTTTTGGTTTATCTCCTTTTTTAAAACCCTCAGTAATGATTAAATCAACTCCATCTATCCTATTTATAATTTCATCCAAAGTCAATTCTCTTTCTCTTTTTTCAATCATGGCAAATTTTTCTGGAGAAGAAATTGCAACAATATCAGCTCCCGCCTGTGCAAGTCGCCAAGTATCTTTTCCTGGCTTATCCATTTCAAAACTATGGGCATCATGCTTAATAACGGCTAATTTAATTTTTCTTTCTTTAAGCTCCTTAATTACCTTTTCTAGCAATGTAGTCTTACCTGATCCTGATTTTGCTACTACTGAAATTACAACTTTACTCATATGTTAACCATCCCTTCTATATAATAAGCATCTATAAAATCTCCAACATTTAAATTAGCATTTGGTGGAACATCAATTAATAAATTTATTTGTGTCAATCCTTTAAAAATACTGTCCCCATCAAGAAATTCAAATTTCAATTTACCTTTTTCAACATAAAGCTTTGCTTGCATGATTTTTCTGTATGATTTTTTATTTATATAATCAAAAGGCATTTCTAATTTAATTTTATGAGGCATAAAATCTGTGCAACCCATCATTTTTTTTATTACAGGCTTCACTAAAAGTTGCAAATTGTTAAAGGCGGATCCCGGGCTACCTGACAACCCTAAGAATAACTTATTGCCCTTTTTTGCTGCTATAAAAGATTTTCCTGGTCTCATTGCAATTCCTGAAAAAAGTATTTCTGCTCCAAGCATTAGGAAACTTTGCTGCATCAAATCATATTGACCTGCTGATACTCCTCCCAAACTAATTACTATGTCAGATTTTTCGATAAAAGCTTGTATGCTATCTGCAATTTTAGCTGCGTTATCAGGTACTATTTTTCCTATGAAGGTATCAACTCCCATTTTTTTCAACATGCTATCTACAAGATATAAGTTGCTATTATAGCTTTTTCCTGCATTATGGGGTTCTCCTGGTAATATTAATTCAGAACCTGTACTAATTATGGCAGCCTTGACTTTAGGATAAACAGGAATAGACGAAAAACCATTAAATGCTAGTATGCTCAATAATGAAGGACCTATATCATTTCCTATTTCTGCAATTTTGCAGCCTTCTTTTACATCAATTCCAATATCAATTATATTTTGACCTCTTATAACCGGAGCTTTAACAATAATACATTGACCTTCCTTCTTAATATGTTCATGCATTATTACAGTCTTTGTTCCCACTGGCAATGTTGTTCCTGTCATTATATTTGAAGTTAATCCTTGAGATACTTTATAAAAAGGCAATGAACCTGCTGCTATTTCTTCTGTTACTTTTAGTTTTACAAAGCCATCACATCTTATTTTTTCTATATCATCTTCGCAAATTGCATATCCATCTACTGATGAACGTTGCGCCTCAGGTAAGCTTTTTGGGGCATATATATCTTTATTCATAATACGTCCTAAAGCATCTGACAAAAAAACATTTTCATGAGTTTTATTAGTTTTTGTATTTTCAATCAAAATCTCAAGTGCTTTTTCTGTCTCAATGTCTGTTTTTAGACCATTAGCCTTCACAAAATTGTACAATTGCTCAGGAGTATTAACATTATAGAAACTTTTTATATATGATTTTGTTTTAATATCTTCATTATGAATAATTAGATATTTAGTATTTATTATTGGAAAGAGGTCTAACACTTTATAAAAATTATTTACTAAACAATTTTCTATGATAGGCAAGCAAGATTTATTATAAAGAGCAAATAATGGTTCTAAATTATTATTGATTTTAGGTACCACTGCATCATAATTAAATCTAAGCATTGCCAAATCGTTAACAAGTAATGGTTCCCATAAAGGCATATCGCAAGGTACTACGAATATCCAATCATTTTTTGCTCCTACAAGTCCAGCATGAATACCTCCCAAAGGTCCCCTTCCTGGATATATATCTCCAATTAATTTAACGTTTCCTAAATCATATTTCTTTTCATTATCTGCAACAATAATTACTTCGTCAAATAATTCTTGCAATTTCTTGACTGAATGAGAAACAAATGTTTCACTTCCATATTTGAGCAATGCCTTATCTGTACCCATGCGGGAGCTTTTACCACCTGTAAGTATTATACCTGTAACATTATTAACCACTTTTTCACTCCTTTGTTAGGATTTAATTGCTTTTTATTTACTGTTCATTAGAATTTCATCTATTTCACTATCTGTTATTTCATAAGAATAATATAGTTCAAAGAAATTTTTTATCTCTTCATCAATATTTATTTCATATTTTTCTGGATAAAGCAAATTTGCAAGCCACTTGATTCCTATTATTCTGTTGACTGAAGGCGGCCTATTTATCCAATCATACGGAATCGAAGGAATTTCATACACCTTGTTATATTCAACAGCCTTTATATTTGCCCATATACTATTAGAAACAATTTTATTATAAGTTTGATGAGATTTATCTCCATCGGAACTTATAATAATAACATCGGGGTTCTCCAACAGCACTTGTTCTAGGGAAACCTGAATTCTTCTAGAGGACCCTACTGTTTCACCCTTTGCAATATTAACAGCACCACATATATCTAATATTTCTGAATTTATGGAACCTTGTAATTCAGTTTCTAAACCATCTAGTCCTTCTGCATAATAAACACGTGCCTTCTCATCATCCTGTATTTTTTCCACTGCACTTTTTACATCATTTATAGCTATATTGAAATAATCTGATAAATCAGATGCTCTTTCTTCTTTATTTAAAACTGCACCAAGAAAATTATATACTTCAGCAGTTTTTTCTATGCTACCATCAATCATTAACACAGGGATTCCTGTTTGTTTTTCTATTTCTTCCGAATCAGAAATATAGGTTTCTGACACATCGCCCATATTTATAATCAAATCTGGTTTTATACTGAGAAGCTCTTCAATATTTCCACTATATTTTGTTCCTTTCCATGAGCCCAAATTAGGAAGTTCATGATATTTCTCATCAATGTAAATTATTTCAGTATCTGACAATGTATTGTTCCACCCACAAATTTTTTCAGGAGCAAGTGTATAAAGCATTATTGACCCTATTTGTCCAGTTGCATATACTTTAGTAATATTGTTTGGTATTTCAACACTTCTACCCGCCATATCTAAAACAGTATGTGTATTGGTTTCAATACTAGTTTTATCCATTTTACACCCAGTTAAAGCAAATAAAAATATAAAAGCTAAAATTATTTTTATGTTGATTTTCATTGTTTCCCTCCAGCACAAAGTTTATAATAATACATATGTTTACTCATAGATCCATTTCTAATAAGGAACGCACACTTTAAAATTACTGTTATCATCAATTTGAACATTTATCAATTTAGAATCAATATTATAAAGATCCTTTAAATTTTTTTTATTTATTACATCTTCTGGACATCCCAAACAAGATATAATTCCTTTATTCATCAATACTGCTTTAGTACCATAACGAATTGCGTGGTCGGGAATATGGGTAGAAATTATAATTCCAATGCCCATTTTAGTTAATCGTTTTAGATGGTTCATTACTTTAAACTGATTACCATAATCTAAATTGGACGTTGGTTCATCCATAATTAAAATCTTTGGTTGTTGTGTCAAAGCCCTTGCAATTAAAACAAGCTGTCTTTCTCCTCCACTTATATTCGTATAACTTTTATCCTTCAAATCAATTAAGCCCATACTCTCTATTGCATCTAATGCAATTTTTTCATCTTTTTTTGAAGGCATTTCAAAATGATTTAAGTATGGAGTTCTCCCCATTAAAACGACCTCAAAGACAGAGTAGGCAAATGGAGGATTATGATGCTGTGGAACATATCCTATAAACTGAGCGACATTTTTTCTTGACCAATCTGATATATTTTGATTATCTAAAAGAATTTTTCCTGCTTCAGGTTTTAATATTCCGAGTATTACCT
>JBGUET010000007.1:0-24063 GCA_041821225.1 Sedimentibacter sp. | reverse complement strand
TCCCTTTTTCTTCCAGTTTTTTTCTTATGGTTTCAACTTCATTGAACATTTTACTTACCTTCCCTTTGTCATGTTGTGTTCTTTTTTCCATTATATCACTTTTTTAAAAACCTGCAACCATTTTTTTTTATTAAAACAATCTTAAAGTTTGTAATTGTTAAGATTTTGTAACAATCGTCAAAGTCTTGTAATTACTGGCTTAACAAGTGTTTAGCATTTCCAAGACTTTGTTACAAAAAGTTTTATATTGTGAATTCAAGGGTTTTATTAACTGTTACCAAACGTTATAAATTGTATTAAATGTCCTTAATACAACCGTCCTTAATTGGGGTTTGACCAAACATTCATCAAGTCTTTCATCAGGTCATACAAAAGTAGGGACTGACCAATGATGTTGGTTGTCCCCTTTAATCACAGTTTAATTGTTCAAGCCTTTACTTGCCCTTTAACCACAGTCTAGTTTGTCTTTGACCAATTAATCATTGTACAGTATAACTTTGCTCAAAACTCATTTAAATGGCTTGAAATTAGTTTTAAACCCATTGCTTCACCCAACTGCACAACGTTCTAACTGAACATCAGTATTGACATGGATGTCACTTCCTGTTTTGTACTTGTGGATAACTTATTGAATGACCATTTGAACACAGTCTGAATACTGTTTAATTCTAAATTGAAGCCCTAGTTCCTGAAGAATTTCCAAATAATTAAGGTGGTCAAAGTTTTGTAAAGGTCGGTCTAATAGTTCACAAAACCTTTCATCAGGCAGGTTCAGTTCCTTGTCTAACATTTCAAGATTAAAATTCCACAGACACCCTTTCAGGTCATCCCCTTCATAAATAATCTTAGTTGGTTTCATTGTTTCTTTTAACATTTGTTTTTCCCCTTTCAATATTTTTGATTATAATAGCACAGTTTAAAACCTTTGTAAAGACTGAAATTTCAATGAAATACCATTTTGGCACAACTAATAATCAACAATTATAACCAAAAAAAATTTTAATGAAACAACCTTTTGGAACAAACAATAACCAACAATTATATCTGAAAAACAATTAATGAAACAATCCTTTAAAACTGTCCAAGACAACCAAGAAAGGTTCAATACTATTTGACTGTTTTAAATTCTGCTAAATCAAACTTAGCAGAATATTTTTTAGCCCTTGCAAACACTGGGTTACAGGGCTTAACTCCTAAAATAGGGTAAAACAGGGTAAAGATTTAACAATTGTTAAGTGTTTAATGTTGGTTAAAACAATTAAAAAGGATTGAAAGAATTCAAGTTTGGGATGCGTAGCAGACCAAACATGTCCGTTAGGACATTAATAATTGTTTAACTGTTGTTTAATGCCCTAACGGGCATGTGCTTCGCTAACGCTCGCACTGAATCTTTTCATCCTTCAAGATTGGTTCTTTCTTTTCTTACCAACATTAAGGATTGAGAGAAATAAAAGGTTATACCCATCTTATTGGTCAATCCTTGGTCAATTCTCGGTTTAATCACAGCCAAGAAATATTGGTCTGCTCTATTGGACAGCACCCCCCCCATACCCTAAAATCACCCCTGATGCCTTTTCGCCCTGCTGTTATTTTTACACACCATTTTTTAATTGGGGTATGCAGTTTTTGGGTGGCTACCAAATACATTGAAGGTTGATTGACTGTTCCTGAAGGTTTCCTGAAGGTTGTTCACAGTTCCCTGAAGGTTATGTCACTTTCTTTCACAGTTCTTTCACAGTTCTTTACTGTTTTACCTGCCAAATGTCCAAGATAAACAGTTCTGCAATTGGGGTTTCAGTTTTTTGGTGGGTTAATTTTTAATTGGGGTTTGGAACAGATAAAGGTGACAGGTCAAATTGAGCTATCACCTAATAGTGACAGTTCACAGAGAGCTATCACCAATAAGGTGACAGGTCACAGTGAACTACTAAGTATTACTTCTTTACCAATCTTTTATTCTTTTAAAAGATTATTACTTGATAGGTCAAATTGAACTGTCACTATTGGTTGAAAAGATATTGAACAGATAAGATAAGGTATCAAATTTTGACAGTTTGGTAATGTCACAAATGCACTACTTTTGGTTGAAAAGATAGTGAAGGTAAGTTAAATAGAATAAACGTAAAATGTTGGTTTCGTTTTTATTTACCTGTCCCCATTACTAATGAAAGAGATTATTTTACAGCCCCCAACTGTAAAAAATCTTAAATCTGAGTCAACTATTGACTTTGTTGTTTTCTAATTTTCTGACGTTAGTTTAGGGGTTCAAGATTGCTATACAGCCACTATTGGCACAAAAAAGCACTTGAATTCCTAAACAATTTTTTTAGCTAAATGGTTGCGTTTTAATTAATAGAAAACACTTGGCAATGAGTTGAAAAGACAAATCAAATCAAATTATGAAAGGATGAACAATGCAATGGAAAATTTAGAAAACAAAGAAAACAAAGAAGTTAATCAGGAACTACCATTGGAACAACAAAATCAACAACAAGAACACCAACAAGAAGGTCAGAAGATTGAAATGGATATTGACCAATTAAAAAAATGGTTGGTCACTGAAGAAGGAAAAAAATTCTTTCAGCCTACATTGGACAGACACTTCACAAAAGGACTTGAAACTTGGAAAACAAACAACCTTGAAAAATTTGTTAATGAAAAGTATGAACAGTTGCACCCAACAGACCCAAAAGAACAAGAAATTTTAAGGTTAAAAAAAGAACTAGCACAAAAGCAAATTCAAGACGAAACAATAAAACTTTTGGAAGAAGCAGAAATACCTGTTTCATTCAGTGACTTTTTCAAATCTGACAATTTGGAAACTACAAAAGCAACGGTTGAAAAATTTGTTGAACACTTCAATAAAGCAGTAAACAAAGAAGTTACAAGTAGATTACCAAACTCAACACCAAGAAGTTCCGGACTACAACAACAACCAATAATAACCAAACAAGACCTTGCTAAGATGTCATATGAAAGAAGAGTTCAGTTGTATCAGAACGGTTATGAGCATTTATTTAAATAAAGGGGGAAATGAAAAATGGAAAGAACAATAACAAATAATGATTTATTAAGAACATTTCAAAATTATGTTGATAAAAAAGGTTTTAACAGAATCATGTGTCTTGCAGTTATAGAAATGGAAAAACTAGAGAAGTATTATTTTAGAACAGGTGAATTAACAGATGAAGAAATGTTAAGACTTGAAGACACATTGTTAAATGAGAGAAAAGCAGGTGAATTTTAGTGAATGAATTTGATAAAAAAATCATTACAGGTTTAAAATATTTAAAACTTAAACTTGGGGTAAGTTACACAAAGATTGGTGAAGTTGTTGGTATCAGCAGGACAGCAATCTATAAGTACCTAATGGGGATGACCAACACAATAGGATATAACAAGAAAAAACAGTTAGAAGAAATAATTGACCAATATAAAAAAGTGGATTTGAAGGGGGATAAATAAGAAATGATAAACAATTTTGATGAATTTTTTAATATCGCAGAAAAACAGGGAAAAGAATTCGCTTCCCTTCCTTATAAAATCAGGGATTTTATGTACCGAAATCTAGACAATGAGCAGTATGAAAGTTTTGCAAAAGGAAAAGCCAATGCAGAAACAATAAAGAAAGCACAATCTGTTTATGACCAATGGTATGAAGAAACCCATCCAACAGATGCAGATTATTTAAAACAAAAGGATGAAAGACAATTTCAAAATAAAATTTTTTCTCTTAACATGAAATTAGATACTGCACATAAAAGACTTGCCAAGTTAGATGAAATTGTGAAGTATGATGGTGTAGTTCAATATGGTTCACGAGAGAAGCTAAGAAATGAAATTAAAGAGTTAGAAAGACAATTACAAATTAATGGTTCACCAAAAGAAACTGATTCAACAGATATTGACTGGATAGACAACTTTCTAAAATAAGGGGTGTTAAATTGGCTAAGAAAAAAGAATCCAACAAATCAGAAATTGTAAAACTTACCAAAAAAGACTTTGAAAAAATCAGGTCACACCCTAAACTTTTTAATAATGTTCCATCTGACTACAAGCATGACCCTGAACTTTATTGGGTTATGCTTGAATTTCTTTTTGATTCAGGTATATCACTTACAAAAGTGCAATAAAACAAGGGGGGAAAGTTTAAATGGAAAAGAGATTAACAAGGGGTCAAGCAATTAGGGCAAAATGTTTGGACTGTTCCAATGGTAGTCCAAAGGAAGTCAGAGAATGCCCTGTGAAATCATGTGCCTTGTACCGTTATAGACTTGGTACAGAAGAACATGACATATTGTTCAAGGAAACAGTTTTAAAACAGAAATAATTAGCATGCTACTTATTTTTTAGGTCAGAATTGAAAACAAAGTCAATAAAAGATTATAAGACAATTAAATTGGGGGAAAGTTAAAAATGATTAATTACATTGAAAAGAAAGAAGTTACTGTTGTTGATGCCACTATGGGGATGGGAAAAACATCTTGGGCAATTCAGATGATTAACAACTCACCACTGACACATAAGTTTATTGTTGTTACACCGTATTTGGAAGAAATTGAACGAATTATAAAAGCCACCGAACACAAAAGGAACTTCATTGAACCTGATATAAGAAATTCCAAAGGAACAAAGTTTTATAGTTTAAAGCAATTGTTGGAAAAAGGTTCAGACATTGTTACAACCCACGCATTATTCAAAGAAGCAGACAAAGAAATTTTAGACCTGCTGACATTACATCATTACATCTTAATAATGGATGAAGTAGCAGATGTCATAGAAAAGTTAAATATCACAAAAGATGACATTGAACATTCCCTAATGCCCAAACTTATTGAAGTTGATGCCAATGGAAAAGTTATTTGGAAGGTTAAGGACTATGATGGTGAATTTAAATCTTTAAAATTAATGGTGGAAACTGAAAAAGTATTCCTGCATAATGGGACAGCATTTATATGGGAATTCCCAATAGAAGTATTTAAAAAGTTTAGAAAGGTTTATATCCTGACTTATATGTTTAAAGCACAGATTCAAAGATATTTCTTTGACATTCATGGTTTGGAATACAATATGAAAAGTATTGAAGTTGTTGAACCAAGCACCACTGGTTACACAAAAGAATACAAATTAGTTGATTACAGAAAACCTGATGATGTCACTCGGTTTAAAAACTTAATACACATTTGTGAAGATGAAAAGTTGAATGATATTGGTGAAAGTACATCAACCCAAGGATACGATAATCTTACATTCAGCAAATTGACCAAGCTAAAGAAGTCAAGTCCAATAATTAAAACTATTAAAAACAATCTTTATACTTTTTTTAGACACAGATGCAAGGCAACATCCCAACAGGTCATGTGGGCATGCCCAAAGGATGTAAGAAAAAATATTAACCCACAGGGCTATTTAAAAGGTTTTATTCCTTCAAATAAAAGGGCAACAAATGAATTTATGGACAGAAATGTTTGTGCATACATTTTAAACAAGTTCATGAACCCTTCAATTGTTGGATTCTTTGAAAGTTATGATGTGACAGTTGACCAAGACCTCTATGCACTGTCAGAATTGGTTCAGTGGTTATTCAGGTCAGCAATCAGGAATGATGAACCAATTGAACTTTATATCCCATCCAACCGAATGAGAACCCTTTTGAAAATGTGGTTGGATGGACAGTTGTAAAATTCAAATATATCACTTTCAGACAGGTTAAAACACAAAAGCATGCTAATTTAACTAATTGACATGCTTTTAATCTGTTTTAATTTATTGTGTTTTAGGTTGTACAACAACCTTTACCCTTGCCCAAAATAAACCTTTATCACCACCAATATAAAGATTAGTGACACCCAACATTCTGTCACCATTGGTCTTGAAAAATGGCACATCTTCCTTGTGAATATTTCCAATACACTGACCATTAACAGTTATTAAAATAGCAGGTTCACCTTCAAAACTGTATTCTTGCAACATTCTTTAACAAGTCCAATAAACCCATTTTAATGACCTTTATATCAGTGCATCAGAAGGTGGTTCTTTATATTTTAACAACTTTTCCCATGTGATGCCCTTCAAAATACAAAGCTTGTACACTTCTTCAACCTGTTCCCAACTTTTAATTCCACATGGAAATCCAATAGGAACGGTCAAACCAATCAATTCCTTTCCACCAGTTACCCTTTGGTATTCTTGGGAAATTTGTTTTAAGTGTTCAAAATCCATTGTTTTGCTCCCTTTTGTTGTAATGAACATTTTAACTATTGACATCAATGACATGTACTATAACCGATACTAAGGAATATTGGTTTATCCTCTGATTTGGCTTTACTAAACGCCTCTTCTCCCCAAGGGAACCAGTCAACCAGGTTGTACACATGCTGAAGAAGGTATGGTGATTTTTCATTTATTAATTTATTAGTGTATTTATGATCAGTCATAATCTATTTCCTTTCTCTTATTACAATCTTGATATTATATTTTTACCCATATTTAGTAAATTTATAGCATATAGTAAAAAAAATTATTAATCAATACTGATCTTCTGAAATTATGTACAAATCGTTTATGCTTCTCATGTTTTTCAAATGTTCTAGCTAAAAAGATTTGTTTTACTAATTTAATAAATCCAATATCATCTCACAAAATATGGAGGGCTACAGAGAAGGATCTTGCGGTCATGTTGTGTTTTCGGCAGATAAAAAAAGGCTAAATTAAATATTCTTGCCAATATAATCACTATGAAGTATTTTATAGTGTAAGTATTTATTTGATATTTCATAATAAGAGGTTTATTCATTTGGTTAAATAGCACTAAGCCATGCTAAAATTTAAAAAATCCGCAGCACATTTGAAATGTACTGCGGATTTTCCACAATTTATTATTTGTTGATTAATTCTGATTCAATGAGCATGTTGCGAACAACAGTTGCTACCTCAGCTCTTGTAATGTTATCTTGACAAGCTATCAAATTGCCATCCCTGCCTGATACAATTCCTGCTTTCAAGCATGCTGCAATATTTTCTTTTGCATAATCAGATATTTGACTAGAATCTTCAAAAGAATCTAGTAAATTATTTATTTCCGTTTCAGTTAGTTCTGTTTTTAATCCTGTTATTTTCGTTGCTCTTGCTATTATAGTCATAGCTTGTTCACGTGTTATCATGTCTGTTGGACCGAATTGACCATTTCCATAACCACTTATAATGTTGTATGAATTAGCACTATTTATATAATCATTGAACCATTCTTCATCATCTACATCATTAAAATTATTTTCACCGATTTCTGGTTCCAGTCCTAAGGCTCTTACTACTATGGTTGCAAATTCTGCCCTGGTAATATCCCTGTCCGGTTCAAAAGCATTGTTTCCTGTACCGCTTATTATCATTCTCGAACCCATATCATTTACAGCTTCCTTTGCCCAATGTTGAGCTACATCTGTGAATTCAAGTGGATTCCAAATTACAGCATATAAACTGTTTGTTAAACTATTTATTTGTGCGTACCACTTACCATCAATAAGCTCAATTTTAGTAGGTACGTGTCGAACTGTTCCATCAGAATTTAGAACTATACCAGTTGTTATATTTTCTAAATCAATACCTTCAGTAATCGCTATGGTTCTTTCAACATAGTTGTTGAATTTGCTTACATTAATTATCTTGTCTTCGTATGTGCATATAATGTTGAATTCTACAAGTGGTGCAACAATTGTATATTTTCCATTTATAACATCATTTTCAAAAGCTGTTACTTGTTCTTGATTTGGTGTTATAATTTCAATTTCTACCTTTATATCCTTTAATTCTATTTGTGTACCAAACTGTTCTGATATAGCATCAATATTTATTTGCTTTGTAGGAATCCTATAGTAAGCTGAGTCTGTTTTTATCTCAATAATTGATTGCTTTTCTTCCATGTTCTTAACAATTTGACCATTAAATTCACTTCTTACTATATTCGATCCTGTGCTTACAGAAATTGTCACTACTGAATTATTGCCTTCTGAATTAAGCTTTTTTTCAATACTTTCATCATCTATAACTACTGTTGTAACAGTCTTGTTGTTTTCTGTTGTATTTATAGTGTTTCCTGCGCTTGCATTTATACCGTTTACAAAAATATTAGCACCAGTATTTGTGGTTAAAATACGGCTATGTGAAGATGATTTATGAGAAGGAACTGATATAGTTACAAAAGGACCAGCATTATAACCAGTTTTAGCCACATATCTCACCACGTAATCGCCTGCTGTCAACCCAATTGTTTTAGTTTCTGTACATACATTGTATTCAGAGTCCTCAGCTGTTGCTAATTTATATTCCATGGCAGTTGTTGTACCTGTAATCTTGCCATCATTTAGTATTGATGACGATGGCGCAACGCCAGCCAATCCTGTCACTACTACTTGGTCTTGATTAGCTGTAACTGTGAAATTGATTGTATATGTCTTCTGAGTTGTCCCGTCCTCGGCTGTTACTAATATAGTTGTTGTTCCAGGAAGACTTTCAGCATTAGTTACTATACCATTTGCCTTTCCCATATCAGTAACTTCGGCAGATACAGTCGGTACATCAGTTGTTCCAGCCTCCAACTCTACATTGTATATTGACTTACCAGGCGCAAACCCAGTTATTATTGTTCCATTAACTTTCAAATCACTTAACGTTGCAATCGTGTTTAATGGCACTTCAACTGTGAAATTGATTGTATACGTCTTTTGAGTTATCCCATCCTCTGCTGTAACTAATATTGTTGTTGTTCCAGGCAGATTTTCAGCGTTAGTTACTGTCACACTTGCTTTTCCTGTATCAGTAACTTCCTCAGTTACAATTGGCACATCAGTTGTTCCAGCTACCAACTCTACATTGTATATAAATGTACCAGGTGCAAAATCAGTTATCATTGTTCCATTAACTTTCAAATCACTTAATGTTGCAATCGTGTTTAATGGCACTTCAACTGTGAAATTGATTGTATATGTCTTCTGAGTTGTCCCGTCCTCGGCTGTTACTAATATAGTTGTTGTTCCAGGAAGACTTTCAGCATTAGTTACTGTCACACTTGCTTTTCCTGTATCAGTAACTTCCTCAGTTACAATTGGCACATCAGTTGTTCCAGCTACCAACTCTACATTGTATATAAATGTACCAGGTGCAAAATCAGTTATCATTGTTCCATTAACTTTCAAATCACTTAATGTTGCAACAGTGTTTAATGGAGCTTCAACTATTATTAACTGAGCAGTATCATATGCCCCATCTACACCTTCTACTTTGACTTTGATATAGTAACTTCCACTTTCTAGCGTACTTGGAACACTCAACGTTATTATAGCAGAACCCGATGTTACAATTCCAGAGCCTGTAATCGTTGGTGAAAGAGATAGCTTATTCTCATCCATTAATTCAACTGAAACTGCCGCACCAGTAGTTACGTTATTTGTTTCCACGTTAATAAATACATAATTCTGCTGACCAGAAACGATTGAAGAAGGATTTATGGTTACCCCTGTAATCGCCTTCAGTTCAGGGTCTATAGTTGTTATTAAACTGCCTGAATTTGAAGTTGTTTCATCCAACTGTGATGTAGCTGTAACCGTAATGGTGTCCGTCCCTACAGCATCAGAAGGTACAACAAGGTCAACAATTACTGTCTTTACAGCCCCATTTCCTTCAACTGTTATAGAATTTTCTCCTCTTATGCTTACCTGCCATTCTCGTGACGATACAACCTTTACATCATATGTGTCTGGACTCGTTTTGAAATTTTGCACGGTAAATTCATAAGAAACTGTGCTTCCAGGCGCTACCGTTTTAGGTGACGGTGCAATCACTTGAACATAGCCAGCAGGTGTCCATCTTTCAGTTCCATTTATTGTCCACACATCACCAGGTCTAAGAGAATCCCTGTTCCACTGCAACTGATAACCTGCATCCACATAACTCGAGTCTGCAGTATTTGGCAAATCACCTCCAATGGCATAATTAAAACCTGTATAATAGTCACCTCCAAAATATTTGTCTGCAGGTGAATTATTATTGCCTGAAAAACCCATCAAACCGAAGTTCGACATATCCGAATTCTTTACATATACCATATTCATGAGCGAATTCCAATAAGACATTGCACTATCATAACCACCAAAATATGTATCCCCACCATGGAAAAATTTTAAACTACTATAGGTTTTATCCGTCAAACTTTCATCGTCTGTAAGATTTTCTATTTTCCATTCTTTCTCAAAATACTCTTCACCAGCCGAATATCTAATGGTTTGAGTAAAACTTAAGCTACTGCCTTCTAGGTTCCATACTGTAACTACGGTCCTCAAATCATCTGATATAGATGTTGTGCCTGTCCCTAATGAAATTCCGCTGTTACTCTGACGCGTATAATATGTAGTGTTATAGTGTTTCTGACTATCGTCAACATTAAAGAACAAGTTTGATCCCCATGCTGTTCCACTAAAATATTGCTTTACATAGCTTGTATCTTGCCACAAGTAAGCGCCAATAGTTCCATCACTTCCCACATTAATTGATAATGGCTCCTGTACTCCATCAATTATCGTTCCTCCAATTGTAGTGTATGTTTCTGCAAATGCATCTGCAATAGGAATTGATATTAAAAGTAATAATGTTAAAATAATTACTTTTAAACAAATTCTCTTTTTACCTATGTTATTTAATAACGCTTTCATATAATGCCTCCTAATTTTAAAAAAACTAAAATATTTCTTTTATTATTATAACAAAAATAATCATCAATTTTTCTCATTGTCCAAATTAGCCGTTATTTTGTCGAAATTGGTATATAAAAAAAGACTCCATTTTTTATTAAAAGGAATCTCTTTCAAGAATAATAATTTTTTAGTTTACCGGGGTTGCCACCATTATTGTAAACTCCTTTTCATCATGTTCCACTTTTACATACCCTCCATATGAATCAACTACTTTTTCAATGTTGCGGATACCAAGTCCATGAGAATTTCCTTCTTTTGAAGATACATAGCGTCCATCTTTGATTATCAACTTACCGTTATATGAATTCTTTACCTTTATAAGCCTCTGTCCACTCATTTTTAATGCTTCAGCGGATACAAACCTTATTTTGGAATTATCCATTTGCCTACACGCACATATTGCATTTTCCAAAGCATTTCCCAAAACTATACAAATATCACTGTCACTCATACCAAACTGCATATCAATATTACAGCGGCTTTCAAACAGAATTTCAAATTCCTTTGCTCTCAAATAATAGTATCCTATAATAGAATTAGCTATAGTATTCTCACAAAAATAAGGCAATTGCTCCATTTTTGTCTTTTTATTGTATTCATTTAAAAAAATTTCCAGTTTCTCTAATTCACCATTATCAACAAGCCGGCCCATAACTACTGTAAAATGATGAATATCATGCTTTATTTCACGGATTTCATTTATCTGTGTACTTAATGTGCTATAATATTCCTTCTGCATTGCAATCTGACCTTTTGCTAAGTCTAATCCAGAAGATGATTCCATAAAATCATGGTAGAGTTCCTTGCTCCTTAAAACATACACACAAATCATAATTATGGCAGACAAAGTAAATAAAAAAAGCATAGTCATTGACATATTCATATAGATTTTACCGTTTATATAATAGCTATCCACTGCCAAACCTGTTACTACTAGAATTCCGCAACAAAAAACTATAATTCCAAATTTTTTCAACTTATTTCTCTCTTGATAGATTTTAATAAACAAATATATTTCTAACACATATGAAAACATAGGCAAATAAACCGACAAATAGTTATTGTATATATTTTGAGGTATAAGCAAATAGATGAAATACAGTAAAATATAATATATTAAAAAACCTATTTTTTCTCTATTAGCAAATGTAATTTCACACTGCTCCTGCACAAGGAAAATTTGAAGATATTTAAGCACAAATGTTGTAAAATACATCAATTCATTTGTTGATTCATAGGATGTATTAAAGAAAAAAATAGGCTGCCAAAAGCTATAAAACTCCGATGTTACCATAATGCGTATAAGAATAAAAAAAATCATTACTGGTATCCAAAAAAAATGAAGCTTTTGCTTAATAAAAAGCAGGTATATAGCAATAATAGTAAAAAATGAAAATAAGGCTATACCAAAAAGAATAAATCTAATAGCATTTCTAAAGATATTTTCACTTATTGTCTTTTCATAATTGCTAAGAATAGGCGTCATATATAGTCCGGAAAATCTGGTTGTTGCAACTTCAATTATTACCTCATGAGTTGAACCATAAGAAAGCCTAACTGGATATAAATTAGTTTTTGGAACTGTAACTACGGAATCAATATCTTTGGATACAATCCCACTTTCGCTAGCAAGATGACCATCGATAAATACTCTATATGCTCCTCCGTAATCTGGTAAATATAATGCAATATCACTATTATACTCGATACCACTCAGTATAAGTTTATAGCTTCCGAATCCTTCTGCTGGTAAGTTCTCTTCATTAATCTTATAATGCGACCACTCATCCGGCACATCCATTATTAAATCAGGCTTTGTATTCTGTTCATTGTCTGAAACAATGAACTTCTCCCAGTAAAATTCCCACTGTCCATCTAAATAAATTTTCTTATCTACATTATTAGTATACAACAAATCAATTCTACCATTAACAGCCTCCGGTGCATCTGTGATATTATGGTAAAAATATGTGTATATAACCGGCAGGTTCCCAATGATAACCAATAAAACAAACCCTAGGATAAATAACCATTCGCGATTTTTTTCATTTATCATCTTACATTCCCTTACTAATATGATTGAAAAGATAATCAAAATATTTATCCTTTGAATTTTTACGATGCCTTTTAGATATGCCTATACCAACAGAACCAATAAAAAAATAATCTCCTACCATTTCAGTAACAAAAGATGCGTTAACCACATAGCTCTGATGACATCGAATAAATGATTCTTCCGGCAATTGTTTTAATATTTCATCAAGCTTTCCATAGCAATTTAATAAGGTCTTATCCTTCATGTGAAAATATATAATCTTATTTCTGCTTTCTATGTACATTATGTTTATGGAAAAAATACGATAATTTACAGATTTGTAACTGAAGCTAATCTGGTGTCTTCGTTCATTAGCAATGCCTAAGAAAGCTTGATCCAATATGCCATTAAGTTTCGTCCTATCCAAAGGCTTTAGTACATAATTAAATGCAAAAACATCATAGGCTTCAGGATAATGGTCGTTGCTTGAAGAAATAAAAATAATTTTTGCATGTTGCAGGAAGCTACGTATTTTAATAGCGGTTTCTACACCGTTTAACCTTGGCATATAAATATCTAAAAAAAGAATATCAAATAGAATTTTATTCTCTGAAATATCCTCTAATAGAGATTCCCCATCTGTATACGTAGAAATTTTGAAAGAAGCATCATATGCACATAAAGCTTCTGTTAATATTTTGATATCTTCTGAGTTGTCATCACAGATGCCTATTTGAAATTGCATTAACAACACTCCTTTTATAATTAGATATTTTTTTGACAACGAATTTAATATATATCTTGCAAAAATATAAAAAAGAATACGATGATTGCAATTGAAATTAAATGCCCTATTATAATAAAAAACCGACTCAACGCAAGCATTTCATCGGTAAAAACTTTCTGTTCTTCCTTATCATTATATACATTTTGTGATAATAGTCAATAAACAACTTTGCTTTTTTATTTTAAATGAATATTTACAACCATCCACTTTATTCGTTAAATTATATATTTTTCTTTAGTTGCTATTGTTATTACTTGCATAGGATTGAACAAAGGTTAAAAATAGACACTATATACAAATATTTAAACATTTAAAAAACAAGTAATTATGATAAATAAGTCGAACATGCAATATATTTACATCTTGAGAACTAAATTATAGCTAGTTTCATATAATGCTATATGTTTTAATAATAATTCGCTAATTAGGAGGTTGAGAAAATGAGCAATTATATTGAAATATTAGGTATAACACCTGCTTCTTCATTTCCTAAATGTTTATCAAATATTCCATCAAATCAAATATGTGAAACAGATATACTATGCATTCCAGAGCAAAAACCTTCAATTGAATCTATTTTACAAGTAAAGGCAGACATTCATATTTGCTCCCATGAAATCATTTGTACCTGTGTAGGAGAAAAGCTTGTTATTGAAGGGGTAAAGCACATTAGTATAATGTATGTTGCAGATGTTCCGTGTCAGTCAGTTCATTCTGCCCACTTTGATATACCTTTTTGTATGTTTATTTTATTAAATGAAAACAAATTTAAAGTGATTAATATTTTTACAGCCATTGAAGACATAAAAGCAATACAATTAGACTCAAGGCATTTTTCCATTTCTTTAATAATCTTCGCCTGTCCAGAATTTAACAAGAATAGTAATCATTGCAAAGCGGATGATTACCATTGCAATGATTGCCACATGGAAGACCGCAAAAGTGTTTTTTATAAATACAAGTGTAAATATCATGATGACTGTGAATATAAAAATGGCGATGAATCTTTGTGTCCGTCCCCTTGCAAGACATACCACCAAAACAATACAGGTATATACCATGAATGCAATTGTAAAGGTACCGATTCTAAGAATTATTGTTGTGGTGATTATGATGAATGCAAAGGAAAAGATATGTCTGATTATTGTTGTGGTGATTATAAAAAGTGTGAAGATATTGATATATATGATTATTGTTGCGGAGATTATCAATTGTATTAAATGGAATATATACAGTTTTTATTTAAAAAAATATATATTCAGGAGAAATTTAGTAACATAATCCCATTAAAAGAATATACTATTTTAGAAAGAAGGTTGTCCGATGGCTGGTTATTTTTATACAAATAAAAATTCAAATCAAAATGAAGAAAAAGGTAAATTCGGTGCTTCTAATGTCGATGCACGTTCTTATGTAACTCCATGTACGATTCCTATTCTTACTGGACAAAAGGGTGATATTGGTTGTGCTGGAAATCCGGGTTTCCCAGGTCAGCAAGGACCGCAAGGCATTCAGGGTCCAAAAGGTGACCAAGGCTTTTATGGTCAGGGAATTCAAGGCCCAAAGGGTGATATTGGCTGCCCAGGATATCCAGGTTTCCCAGGACCACAAGGAATTCAAGGTCCAAAGGGTGATCAGGGATGCATGGGACCTCAAGGTCCACAAGGATTGCCAGGTCCAAGAGGAGACACTGGATCTATAGGTCCAGCAGGACCTCAAGGACTCTCAGGCCCTCAAGGTGTACAAGGACCACCTGGTCCAAAAGGAGACTCTGGAACACCATGTACTTGCAGTAATTGTCAATTGCCTGGGCCTCCCGGCCCAAGGGGTGAACAAGGACAAAAGGGAGATACTGGCTTGCAAGGGCCAACAGGAGATACTGGTCCTCAAGGACCACAGGGAAATATAGGTCCTCAAGGACCTATTGGAAAATCATGTGTGCAATTTAATAATATAGAAAATGGTAGTTTTGACTGTTTAGTAATTGAAGATTCTTGGGACGTTCATATTAATACAACTCGTTCAGACCAAAGTATAATAGATATAAACAGTATAAAATACATTGCACACACAGGCATGTTTTCAGCCTGCTTACAGCCTAGACTTAATGCAGCAGGTACTGCTTGGGAAAAAGCTTACCTTGCTTATGTAGTAGATGATATTGACCAAGATTGCTTTTGTTTCTCACAATTAAGGTTTTGGGGCGCAAAATTAGATAGAAGAAATGGACCTATCGTTGTACCTGCTACTTCCCCTGCGTCTAGCTTAAGAACTAATGCATTCGTATTTTGTGGTGATGTGACAGATCTAATCAATTCTGAAATACCCATAAATGAAAGCGACGCATTAATAAAAATTAGAATTTTCGAAGGTGTGCCTAACCAAGTTACAGAAAACACACTTACTAATGCAATAACCGATTATGATTTTGAATCATATTTTGGAATTAAGGAATGTTGTACTTGTAATGAGTGCACTTGCACAGAAACTAAACTCACTGTAGTGTTTGTAGCAGAAGAAATATATGCACCTGCTGAACAAACTGTTCCTGGGACACCAGGCGGTATATGGTATATCGACAATGTGTCCTTAATATAAATCGGAGGTTAAGAAATGAATAGTTGTATGAAAAATGAAATAATGGACGTTGTTGGACTTTGTGATCCATCTGCTTTCAACTTAGATTTATTCCCTTATTGGACGCAAATGTCAATTCCAGAAACATTAACTATACCAGAACAAAAGCCTGATATTGAACAAATAAATTCTATCAATATCAGTGTGGAAATAATTAGAAAAAAAGTGATAGTAACACCTATATCAGCAGCAGAAAACGAAGAAGGCAAAAATTTATCTGGTAATAAACTCATTGTAGAAGGCAATTTGTGCCAGACAATATCTTATACTGCAGATGTACCAGAGCAGTCAATACACACTGCACACTTTGCAGTTCCTTTCTCTGCATATATAGTTATTCCAGCTACTGATGACTTGAATATAAATTACCAGGTCAATCCATGTGTAGAAGATGTATTCGTGCTAGATGTTAGCAAAAGACAGATATTTAAAAATGTAACTCTTCTTTTGCAAGCAGTTCCTGCACCAATATCTGCATGTCCGGATGAATGCTAATTATTATAGGAGGAAAATAATATGAGTTATAATTGCAATAATAAAGATTTTTCGAGCAATATGATTGATGATACAATATCATGTGGATGTGATGATGACCAGTTGTTAATTTTAAAAGGTGCATGCTCTGAAGATAAACTTAGAGGATTGCTTACAGTTGACACTGAAACAACATGGACGCAGATATTTATTCCAGAAGTATTGTGCATACCTGAGCAAAAACCAGATGTAAAGCAAATTATAAGCATCACATCCATTCCTGAGATATTTTCACAAAGAGTAGTAAAAACACCATTGAGTGGAACTATAGAAATTATAAATGATGAAGAAGTTTTTACACCTATTGAAAATCAGGAAGGAACAATTCTTACAGGTAGAAAGCTTATAATAGAAGGACTCTTAAAGCAAAAGGTTATATACACTGCATCTTTATATAATCAACCTTTGCACTCTGCACATTTTGATGTACCTTTTTCTGCATTTATAATACTACCTTTCAATACTCCATTAACTCAGAAGTATAAAATAGAACCATGTATTGAAGATATCTTTGTATGTCGTGTAACTGAAAGACAGATATTTAAAAATATAACACTCTTTGTTAAGGCTACACCACTTGTTTGCTAAATATAAAATAGTTTATAATCAATAGTTAAAAGCTATAAAGGAGGACCAACACATGAATTGTACGTGTGCAAATAATCAGGCAGTTGAAATAATTGGCCTTTGTGATCCATCAAATATTATTTTTGATGCTGATAATATAAATTGGACAGAAATTTCAATTCCAGAAGTTCTATCTATCCCATGTCAAAACCCGGATGTTGAAACCATTGAGAAAGTTTTTGTGAAAGTAAAAATAATATCTAAAAGAGTAATTGAAACACCTGTAGCAACTGTTGAAAATCTAGAAGGTACAAAGCTAACTGGATTCAAACTAATTGTAGAAGGAATTCTAAACAAACCATAGTATATACCGCTGATGTTCCAGAACAGTCAGTGCATTCAGCACATTTCGACATTCCATTCTCCGCATTCATTATATTACCTTCAACAACTACAATTGAAGATGAATTCTGTGTAAATGTATGCATTGAAGATGCTTTTGTAAAAGTATTTAATCGCAGCAATATTTTCAAAAATGTAACTTTATTTTTACAAGCTTATCCAGCACCAGTTAACGCAGGATGTTAACAACAAAACAGATTTTTAAAATAAACAATATTTTTAAATTTTAACTTTTAAAAGCATTTTTAAAACTGCTTACTATAAATCAAATAAAAACAAAAATCAACTTACCAATAAGTTGATTTTTGTTTTTTGAAAATTCGTTATGATGGCTATTGCAAAATTTATAAAATAATTATTCTTGTAATGTGTCATAATCATCTAAAAAGCTATGTCTATCATTTCCTTTTCTGTAACCTATTACAGTTTCTAAATTAATACTATGGATGCTTTTAAATATATTAGCATTAATGTATGGATTAACTTGACTTAATTTTTTAATAAGTTCTTTCGTTTCCTGCCTTTTTGAAATAATTGGGTTTTCATCTAAGGTACAATTTTCTGTAAATCTACATGCGCATTGGATAAAGTGTAAATCATTATATCTTTTCCATGAAATTATTTCCTCTTCATGTATTTTGTACATTGGTCTTATAAGCTCCATACCTTCAAAATTAGTGCTGTGAAGTTTAGGCATCATTGTTTTAATTTCTGCGGCATATAGCATGCTCATTAATACAGTTTCTATTACGTCATCAAAATGATGCCCTAGTGCAATTTTATTGCACCCTAATTCTTTTGCATTTCGATATAAATATCCTCTTCTCATTCGCGCACATAAATAGCAAGGAGTTTGTTCAACATTTTCAACTATTTCAAATATCTGCGTGTCAAAAATTTTAATAGGAATATTTAGTAATCTAGCATTGTCAACAATTTGTTTCCTGTTAACAGGATTATAACCTGGGTCCATTACAATATATTCCGTTTCAAATTTAATTTCGCTATATTTTTGAAGTTGCTGCATGCATTTAGCCATTAACATAGAATCTTTTCCACCAGAAATGCATACTGCTATCTTATCTCCATCTTGAATTAATTTATATTCTTTAATTCCTGAAATGAATTTTGCCCAAATCGTTTTTCTGTATTTTTTACTGATACTTCTTTCTACTTCTTCATATTTTTCCATTATTATTCCTATTCTTATTTTATTTAATAAAATTATGCACCATAATTTTGATAGCATCGCATATTATTATATATTATAAATAGTATTTTAAAAAGACAAATTTAATTATAATTTTACTCTCTATTGAAAATTACTATTTTTTTTGCTATTATATTTGTATTGAAAATTATATTTGTATAAACGAATTTTAAAAATAAACTAGGAGGTAATTATGGAAAAAGCGCATGATGTTGACTATCAAGTTTTTGGCGATGACATTCAGTTTGTAGAAATCGGGTTAGATTATAATGAAACTATTATAGCAGAACCTGGAGCAATGATGTACATGGACTCAAATATCGAGATTAATACTGTATTTGGAGATGGAAGCGACAAGGAAAAAGGAAAAGGTTTTAAAGGAATGTTGGCAACTGCAGGTAAAAGGGTTCTTACAGGAGAAAATCTATTTACTACCACTTTTACCAACAAAGCGAGTTCAAAAAAAACAGTTGCTTTTGCAGCACCTTATCCAGGAAAAATAATACCTGTTGAATTAATGGAATATGGTGGACAGCTTATATGCCAAAAAGATTCATATCTGTGTTCAGCAAAAGGAATTGAAATAACCATTGCATTCCAAAAGAAAATAGGTGTAGGCTTCTTTGGTGGTGAAGGATTTATAATGCAAAGGTTGTTAGGTGATGGACTTGCATTTTTAAATGCTGGTGGTACTATAATTAAAAAAGAGTTATCCGCTGGCGAGACTTTAAAATTAGATACAGGCTGCCTAGTTGCCTATACCCAGGGTGTTGATTATGATGTTCAATTAGTAGGAAACGTAAAAAGTGCCTTGTTTGGTGGGGAAGGTTTATTCCTTGCAACTTTAAAAGGTCCTGGGACAATATGGCTACAATCACTTCCATTTAGTAGAATGGCAGACCGTATTTTTTCTGCTAGCAAAAAATCTGGAGGGAGCGGTTCCAAAGGTGAAGGTAGTCTTCTAGGAAATATAGGAATAGGAAATTTATTTGGAGAAAATTAATTTTTTATATACAATTTAAAAAGGTGAAGAATCTAAAAATCTACACCTTTTTTTATATTCTAAATAATAGGATTAATTTTATCATTATATATAATGCATACAGCCTTTGTAGCCGATATATCTTCTCCTATAATATCAAAGTCTGTTAAATATTTTTGAATTTCATCAACGTAAGAAGAAACAACACAACAACTATTGTGGAAAACACCACCCTTTATGCCTATTGTAACTCTACCTCTAAACTCTTTTTTCCTATATGCTACACATGTAAGTTCTGCAAGTTTTTTACCGGCATTTTCTAAAAGTCTAACAGCGTAAGGGTCCCCATTCATTGAATAATCAATTATTATGGGAAATAATGCTGCAATTGTATTTTTTTCATTGCTATAGATAAAATTCATAATATCCGAGCGAGAAGCTCCCCCTATTTTTTCAAGTATTGCATTGCTTAGATTATCATAAGGAATATCCCTGTCATAATTATAAACTATACTTTTGAATATTTCTATTACAGTATGATATCCACTACCTTCATCACCTAATATATGGCTCCACCCACCAACCATTTCACCTTTTCCGTTTTTTTGAAGAAAACAAGAAGACCCTGTTCCAGCAATAGTAAGAATTCCATCTTTATTTCCAAAGTATGCCTTGCATGCCATTTCAGCATCGTTTAATACAATTGTTTCTACAACAAATGCACCTTCAACATACTTCTTTATCAATTGTACATAATTTCCTGTTTCAACAGCTGCCATACCAATGACAATAAGCAAGCAATCTTCTCTGCCAAGCTCATTTATGCAATTACCAATCAATGATATTATGTTATTGATGGTTTTATCTAAATTAACCGCAGGATTTCCAAATCCACCTGTTCTTAAATAAATAGGATTATATTTCAGGTCATAGGCTATTAGTTCAGATTTAGTTCCACCTGCATCAATTCCAATTAAGTACTTCATAAGAATTTCACCACCTTTAATATATTATAACATATATTTCCCAATTTTCTACTTTAATAAATGAATTTTGTAATATCAAAACTTAAATTAGTCCACAAAAAAACTCTCTCTTTATTAGGAGAAAGTTTTTACATAATTAATTTAATTTTTACTTATTCAATAGTAATAGCACTGGTTGGACAAGATTCTTTAGATTCCTCTGCACATGCTTCAAATTCTCCAGGTACTGGATTTGCAATAACTACAGAAATACTTTCATCATCTAATTTGAATACTCCTGGACAAAGTGATTCACAAAGACCGCAACTAATACACGCTTCTCTATCAACAATAGCTTTCATAATATTCCTCCTAATGTAGTATTTTTTACTTAATTTAAGAAATTATATCATATTTTCATATATTATACAAATATTATTCTAATTCCTTATGATGAATTTTATTTATTATTATTTGTTTTGCCTTTTCATGTCCTGCTTTTGCCATAATATCACCTCTTGAATAGTTTGATATTATTTACAGTATTTATACACGAATTATTTTCTAGATCTTTTCTTCCGTGGGTATCTAGCATTTCCACTGCTCCTTTGCAAACATTTTACTGCTTTGTATCTATTAATCCATGAAGAATCTGTCTCCGTTTGAAACATAAGCTCTAGCACATGGCTTGCATTAAATGAATTTTGTATGAACGTATCTTTGCACGATGCACAATAAGTAACTATATTTTTAGATGGAGCCTGTGAAGCTCTTAATTCAAACAACTTATTGCCCTTTTCAGGTTCAAGAGCCATCAGCATATTTTTTTTCCCGCAGCAAATGGTTTTTTCTTTGTTGTTTTCAAATTCTAATATTTCAACACCCATTTTATTTAAAATGCTTCTTACATGATCAGCTGTCTCAATGTCTTTTGCAATAGGGCATGGATCATGAAGAGAATAGCTCTTTCCATCCAAAATATTATAATTTTCTTTTGGAAAACAATCATCTAACAAAGACCATGCTGATTGTACATTAACCTCACTAAATTCAGATAATGTAACAAAGCAATTTGGACATAAGGTATAAATATTTTTAGTGCCGTTCTGTAAAAAAATTTTTTTTAATTTATTCTTTATATTCAGAAAATCTTTTCCCCCATAAATGTGCTTTGAAGGTTTTCCGCAACAAAGTGTACTGTATGAAAGATTAGGAATTTTCATCTTAAGAATATTGTATGTCTTTTCTGTGATGTACTACCAAGTGATAAAATAGCACAGCCAGGCCAAAATATATCCTGGCCTGGTTGTATTGTTGCAAATGTTTTATTAAAACTAACGATTTGATGATTTTTTACAATTAATTCTCTATAATTCATTTTATAATTCTTTCCTCTTATTTTGTTTTTCATTATACATATGCTTTAACAGCACCGCCAATGTACTCAGTGCAAACAATATTAGCAAAGCTGTAACAACCATTTGTGCTCCACCTGTAAGCATTCCACCCACATATGAATATATTATAGTTGCCGGTAATTGTCCAATAGCCGTTGCAATGAAAAATGAAATGAAATTCATGGATGTGAGTCCTGCACCATAGCTAACATAATCAAATGAAACAAACGGAAGTAGCCTACATATTACTATGGTATGCTTTCCATATTTTTTAAAAAACCCATCAAAACTTTCAAGTGCAAATTTATTGGTAATTTTTTCAACAAAATCTCGACCAAGTATTTTGGCAATATAAAAGCACATAGCTGCCCCTGCCATTGAACTTGTCCATGACAATATGGCACCCTGCCACCATCCAAAAATAGCTGCATTTGCAAATGTAAGCAAAAAAGCGGGTAATGGAGCTGCCAACGACTGAAACATCATTAATAGAAATGAAACAATTACCGCATATATACCAAAAGACCTTATATATCCAGCTATCATGTCAACACTCATCGCGCTAAACAACATAAATAATCCGTTTATAAAAGAATTTAATTTTGGAATTAATAAATAAGATATAACAAGTACTAATAATAATACAACTAATATAATCTTAAATGATCGTTTGTTTTTAGAAGTCATTTTTTTTTCCATAATTTATCCAATCTATTTTTCTAGTTCGTTTACTGCACTCCATCTGTAAAATGATTCATCATAATTTAAAGAATTTTCAAATCCGCACATTTCCAGTACAAGTTCCATATATGCTGATCTTATTCCTGCAGTACAATATGTAACTACCTTATCTTCTTTATTAATACCTTCTGCTATAAACATAGCTTCAATGTCTGCATTTGACTTTAACAATCCATCTTCATTAAATAAATCAGTATATTTTATAAGTATTGCACCTGGCAAATGTCCACCATTAGCTTCTCCATAAAGAGTTTTACCTTCATATTCAACGTCTGTTCTAGTATCTACAACTTTAAAACTGTCATACCCAGCTTTAAGGGCTTCTGTATTTATATTATGTTCATTATTAAGTTCAGTAATAACAACTTCAGCTGGTGTTGGAGCCATAGCAACATTTACTACATTAAGGCCTGCACTAGCTAATGCATCAAATCCGCCATCCACCATTTTTACATTTTCAAATCCTGCTAAACATAATTCCCATACAATTCTTCCTTCATCTCCCCATCCATTTTGAGCAGCACCGAATACAATTATTTCCTTATCCTTACTTATTCCAAAACCGCTTAATTTTTCGCTTAATTCAGCTGGTGGAAGGATTGTTCCCCACATTTCATCACCTGTTTTTCCGTTTACATCAGAAATCATCTGCCACTTAAGAGCAATAGAGCCTTCTATTGTTCCTTCTTTAGCTACATCTTCCCCTCGAGCATCAATTAATAAAACATTTTCATTGCTTGCATTCTCTTTAACATAGTCAGTGTTAACTAAATATTTACCTTCAAAAGCTGTACTCTCTTCTACAGCTGGCTTTTCATTTGGTACCTGTTCTGTTGCTGGTTCACTACTTTTAGTAGCACATCCAGCTAGTGAAACACATACAGCAAGCATTAAAATCATTGATTTTGAAAATTTGCTTTTCATCTTTTCTCCTCTATTATTATATGTTTTTATTTAAAATAAGAATATCTTAAGATATGTTAAATTATAATTAGGCCACTAAATTATTATCATATATTTTTGCTTAGTGATTTAATTTTAAATATTTTTTTGGGGATTAT
>JBGUET010000006.1:0-24498 GCA_041821225.1 Sedimentibacter sp. | reverse complement strand
CGCTGCTATGTTAACAATCAATCCTAATACCATACAAAAGGCTTATAAAAATTTAGAGGAAAATAACTATGTATATACTGTTAAAGGGAAAGGTAATTTTGTAAAAAATTCTGATGAGCTAAAGAATATACATATAAAAAATATGGAAGAACTATTGGAAAAAACTATTGTATCTTTAAAAGAGCTTGGTATTAATGACGACAAAATAATAGACAGTGTAAATAAAACACTAAGCACAAATATGGATTAAGATAGCAAATTACAGTAATTATTATTAAATATTGTTTTGACAGTATTTTTATAGGTCTCATAGCTTTATCCATAAAAATATTTTAAAATTAATAAATAATAAAAGAGAACAAACATAAAAGGATTTGTGGTTACCACAAATCCTTTTTTTATACTATGAATTACACTGCCTTCTAAACAAATAATTATTATATTCAACTATGATTTCAGTTATATGTTTATGTCAATACCTAGCCTTTGTATTAATGCAACTGACGGGAGCTGAGTTTTTGCTATGGATATATTGTCGTTGCAAACTATTTTTATAGGGTTGCTTTTGTTTTCTACAATAATATTTCTTGCTTTTACATTTGTAAGTTCAATAGAGTTTATTTTATTAGCTGAAATAACAATGTCTCCAAGAACCACTACATTTCTTATATATACATTTCCATTTCCTACTGAATCTAAAATATTTAAATTTCCTACCACAACAGCTCCATAATATGATTCGTTGTAGTTAGTTATGTTAAATCCACGCTCAATATTTTCGTTCTCTACTATTTCATAAATGATTTTCACTGCCTCAGCACGAGTCAATGCCTTTGAAGGCATGTAATTTCCTGTGGGATAACCAAGGATATAACCTTTATTGTACACTGTATTGACGCTTGGTTTTGCCCAATCCTGTATTGAGGTGTAATCTATTAAAAGTGTTGCACCTTCTCCGTCAGCGTCTCCTGTAGTAATGGCGCTGCTTACGACTTTAGCTACTTCTTCACGCTTTATTGGGTTATTTGGTCTAAATGTATTGTCTTCGTATCCTGAAAAGAACCCGGAAGCAACAGATTTTTGAACTTCATTATAAAACCAATCATTTTTATTTACATCAGAAAAGTTCAAACTTACTGTATTTTCAATGTGCATTGCATTGTTTAAGAGCTTTGAAAATTCGGCTCTAGTTATAGTTCTGTCCGGCTTGAATGTTCCATCTTCGTAACCAGATACAAAGCCTAATTCAACAGCTTGTGTAATCCAATTTTTAGCCCAGTGGCCATCTATATCTGAGAATTCACCATTGTTTTCACTAGCAGTCTTTGCTTCAATGGTTAATTCTTCATCTTCGTTGGTTGTGTCACTAATTGCAGTTTGTTCAGAAACATTCTGATTTTCTTCAACCTGGGGAGTTTGTCCCGTAATTGTATCGAGAATTCCTGCGTATGCAAGATTATTCATACTTATTGTCAAACATATGCACAGTCCAACAACATGTATTTTTTTATTAATATTTTTCAATTTGTCCTCCTGAATCTTCTTGTAATATATAATCAATTATACTTATAAAATTGACTATTTTTTGGGATACAACATTAAAAGATTATGTCATTTCTAAGCTCATTATAGTTTTAATAAACATAAAAGTAAATAGGTAATAATTACATATTTATTGACTTTTACTTAGAAAATCAACTATAATTATATATAGTAATTATAGTTGATAGGAATGACAATGGACGAACTATTTATGTTAGAAGCCTTGAGAGAAGCTTATAAGGCGTATGAAATTAAAGAAGTGCCTATTGGTGCTGTAATAGTCAGAAACGGTGAGGTTGTAGGCAAGGGTTATAATCAAAAGGAAACATTAAAAGATGCCACTCGCCATGCTGAAATTTCTGCCATTAAGGATGCATGCAAAAATCTGGGAGGATGGCGTCTGCCAGGTTGTACAATGTATGTTACTTTGGAGCCTTGCCCCATGTGTGCAGGGGCCTTGGTTAATGCCCGAATTGAAAGATTAGTCATAGGAACAAGAGATTTAAAAACAGGAGCATGTGGCTCAGTGATAAATATTGCACAGATGGAAAAACTGAATCATCAAATTGATGTTCAATTTGGAATATTAGAAGAGGAATGCTCCAACATATTGAAAATTTTTTTTGCAGAGTTAAGGAAATATAAATAGTAGGGGGAAACCATGGAAAGATATCCAATACTTGAAGTTAATTTGAAAAAGCTTTACAATAATACTAAAATAGTTATAGAACTATGTAACAAACAAGAAATTAAAATTGCAGGTATTATAAAAGGATTTGGTGGTATCGTTGAAGGTGCCTTGGAAATGGAAAAAGCCGGATGTGCTCAACTTGGTAGTTCTAGGATTGAACAATTAAAAGCAGTGAAAGAAAAGGGAATTAAAGTACCTTTGCTATTGGTGAGAATACCTATGGCGTGTGAAATAGAGGATGTTGTTAAATACAGTGACATGTGTCTGGTTTCTGAAAAAAATACGTTAATAGAATTGAACAATGAGGCAAAAAAACAAAGTAAAAAATATGGCGTTGTTTTGATGTATGATTTAGGTGATTTACGAGAAGGTGTATTCACAAGAAAAGAATTGATAACCCTTTCCGAATATGTTGAATATGAGCTTGATAATGTTGTGCTTGAGGGCATTGGTTCTAATTTAAGCTGTTACGGTTCAGTTGCACCTACAACAACCAATTTAAATGAATTATCCGAAGCTGCAAATGATATAGAAGAAAAACTAAACAGACATTTAAACATTGTATCCGGTGGAGGTACAACCACGTTGCCTCTTCTAACTAGAGGAGGTGTTCCAAGAAAAATAAATCATTTGCGTGTTGGAGAAGGAATTATTAATTCTCAGGACCTGCCAATTTATTGGGATACAGACATAAAAGGTCTTGATATAGATACATTTGTTTTAAAGGCACAAATAATAGAATTAAACGAAAAACCAACGCATCCTATCGGTGAGCTAATGGTAAATGCATTTGGGGAACATGTGCAGTATGAGGACCGAGGAATAAGAAAAAGAGCAATTGTGGCATTGGGAAATCAAGATGTAGGAGATTCTTCAAAACTAGTTCCCAAGGACAAATATATAAATATTTTGGGTGCAAGTAGCGATCACACCATATTAGATATTCAAGATTGTAAGAAAAATTACAAGCTTGGAGATGTGGTAGAGTTTAATGTTTTGTACCAGGCAATGCTGTTTGCTTCATTATCTGAATATGTTCACAAAAAACTTTTGTTTTGATTTTTATAAAAAAATATAAATGAGGAGGTAAATATGCCAATTATTCAAGTGGAAATGCTTAAAGGAAGAACAATCGAACAAAAAAGAGCTTTAGCTGAAAAAGTTACACAGGCAGTAGTTGAAACTGCAAATTGCCCAAAAGAAGCTGTAAAAGTAATTATAAGAGAAATGGAATATGAAAATTTCGCACAGGGTGGAGTTCTTAAATGTGACATGTAGTTAAAATAAAAAATAAGGTGCAAACCTTATTTTTTATTGTCTTTATATCGTATAAGTTTGATTTTTAAACTAGGACATTTAAAATCAATTTTTACTTCGTCTACCATCATACCTACTAAGTTTATTTCTTCTCCGTCATTATCATTTCCACCTAGCTGCCAGTAAATTTCCTCAACTTCTCTTTGTCTTTCAATATTTAATAATTTTGTTAATTGATTTGCTAGAGCGTCAGAGCAACTAATTTCATTGGCATCAAAAATTAAAATATATTTATCGTTATCATCTTCAATAGACATATTCATCTTTTTTGCTGAATGATGTAAATAAAAGTTCATCATTACATCAACTATTCTAGATATTTTTTGCATTTCATATTTCATATTAATCTCCCCTTTTTAAGGCTTCAAATACAGGGAATAGAACTGATGCAACTATACCACCTGCAAAACCATTGTTGTATAAATTTATACCACCGTGTATAACACCTACATTCATTACTACAGATAAATGCAAGAATCCTGCTAAAATCCCTGGGAAAAATCCATATTTACCTGCTATTGGAGCTAAAGTTGTACCAAACAACCCTGCTATTATAAATGCAGTTGTTTGCACATCCCATATCTTTAAAATTCCTGCAAGCAGTACACCTGTCATAATAGGAATTGTATTTTTAGGATGTTTACCAAAGGCTGAAAAACCAGCTACAGTTAATATGCTGCCAAAAACAGGTCCATTAAATGTGCCTCGTAAAACAATTACAAAAAGCATGGATTGTAAGCCCATGATTCCCATATTAATAAATGTTAGTGAATAATTTTCAAGTTGAGTGAAATCTGTAAAAAGCCTTCCTGAATATTTCAATATTCTAGTATATCCTTTAAAGCTCCTATTATTTAAAAGAAAACCGAGGCATAATAGAAATATGAATAAAATAAATAATACTATTTTTAATACTAAATCATATTCAACTGACAAGGTTTGCTGCTGCACAATGTTTATATTGAAGCTTTTTAATAATGAGTTAATTACAGTTCCAATTAATCCTGCAGTAAAACCAACATTGTATAAATTATAGCCATCATGAAGTTTGTTCATATTGGCTGCCAAAGGAGTTACAATAAATCCACAAGTCATTCCTACAATAATTCCAATTAGTAGCCTTATGTAAAAAGGCAATTGTAAATTAAAAGATAATTCAGTTACAATAGGTGCTAGAGCCGTTGAAAACATCATTACAATTAAAATATTTTTATATTCTATCTTTCTATATTTAACATATAAAATTCCTCCTAAATAAATAGGCCAAATATTAAATATGTTTTTGCCGAAAAATGAAAATCCCGTTATAGTAAAGAGAGCTGCAATAATAGGGCCGTTAATTTTCACCTTTAATTTATACACTATGAAAATGTGAGCATATGTCAGCAAAGCAGCATTTAAAAAAGCAGCGCCTATTCCACCTGTGCTCAAATAATCGGTAAGTAGTACATCGGGAGAAATAATTATATTATAAAGTCCTGTGGCAATAACATAAGGAGAATCGAAGAAAAATGCCATAACAAATAATATTGTAGGAAAAACTAAAAGAATTTTAATTAAATCCAATTTATCTAAGCGAACTTCTGAATTTTTTTTGTCTAATTCATCCAATATACCAACAACCTTTCTTTAATTCATTTTTTTGGTTAATATATATCTATTATAGTAGTAATTAATAAAAATAACAATTAACATTTGCTAAGTTTATATGAAAATGTTTAAATTTATGGCAGATTGGTATATAATAATGTAAACTAATTTATATGGATTATTAAGAGATTAAGAAAATAAGGAGCATTAAGTATGAAGCTAGTATCATGGAATGTAAATGGATTAAGGGCATGTGTAAAAAAAGGGTTTGTTGATATTTTTAGGGAATTAAATGCGGATATTTTTTGTATACAGGAAACTAAGCTTCAGGAAGGGCAGATTGAGTTGGACTTAGAAGGTTATTTTGATTACTGGAATTATGCAGAAAAAAAAGGATATTCAGGAACTGCAGTGTTTTCTAAGCAAGAACCTTTGACAGCAACCTATGGAATGGGTATTGAAGAACATGACAAAGAAGGAAGAATAATTACCCTTGAATACGAAAAATTTTATCTTGTAAATGTATATACTCCAAATTCTAAGAGGGAACTTTTAAGGCTTGATTACAGAATGGAGTGGGAAGATGATTTTAGAAAGCATCTTTTGAAGTTGAATGAAAATAAACCTGTTGTAATGTGTGGGGATTTAAATGTTGCACACAAGGAAATAGACTTGAAGAATCCGAAATCAAACAAAAAAAATGCAGGATTCACTGATGAGGAAAGAGAAAAAATGACAGTTCTCACCAAGGCAGGTTTTACAGATACTTTTAGATATTTCTATCCAGACAAGGAAGATGCATATTCATGGTGGTCATACTTCGCAAAAGCGAGAGAAAGAAACATTGGGTGGAGAATCGATTATTTTATTACATCAAAAGGTTTTGAAAAACAGCTTGAAGATGCATTTATACTTCCTGAAATATTGGGAAGTGACCACTGTCCTGTTGGTATTGTAATAAAGTGATTTAAAGTAACCTAGGCTGAAAGACGAAATATTATAGAAAAAGTCTTGTAATATTATAGAAAAAGACGAAAATTATTTACAAATAATAATTGCTTATTCCTATTTTTTAAGTTATAATACAGTTGTTAAAATTAGAAAATTAAATATTGTGCATCAATATATAAGGGAAATATGGTTCCTACGTTTCTACCGAACAACCGTAAATTGTTTGACTATTGAAGTTGTTTTTTATTATTTCCTGTATTTGATGCGAATAGATTATGTTCGCTTTTTTTATGCCCTAACCCCATTTTTCTGACTGTGAAATGCCCTAACCCCATTTTTTTGACCAAAGGGAGAAGAAATGGATGGTAGGTCAAACCCAATGATGCTAAAAGCCTAAAATACTGTATTTTGACTTTTTATCATACAACTTAACTTTAAAAAATATTTGGAGGAAATGAATGAAAAAATTAATCAGCATTATTTTAACACTTGTAATGGTACTTTCACTTTTCACTGCATGTACATCTAAAGAAGCAGCACCAGAGGCGCCTGCTACTGAAGAACCAACCGTAGAAACTCCTGCAACACCTGAAGCAAAAGGTATTGCAAAGGAAGATATTAAAATTGGTGTAATTCACATTGGAAATCCTGCAGATGGATCTGGCTACACTTTTGCACATGATCAAGGAATCGTTGGAATGCAAGAAGCACTTGGTCTTGATGACAGCCAAATTATTCGTAAGAATAACGTAAATGATTCTGACCCAACAGCTACAGAAACTGCAATTCTTGAATGTATTGAAGAAGGAGCAAACATAATTTTTGGTACAAGTTGGGGATACATGGATACAATGGAAGCATTAGCAGCAGAATATCCAGACGTAATATTTTCACATGGTACAGGATATAAGAGCAATGATACAAACTTTAATAATTACTTTGGAAGAATTTATCAAGCAAGATACTTATCAGGTATTGCTGCTGGCCTAAAAACTGAAAGCAATTTAATTGGATACGTTGCAGCAATGGGTCAGGAAAACTCAGAAGTAACAGGTGGTATAGATGCATTTGCCATGGGAGTAAATTCTGTTAATCCAGAAGCACAAGTTTACGTAAAAGTTACAAACAGCTGGTATTCTCCAGAAGAAGAAACAAATGCTGCAAAAGCTTTATTGGCAGAAGGATGTGACGTAATTGCTCAACATTGTGACACTCCTAATCCACAGTTAGAAGCTGAAAAAGCAGGAGCATTTGGTATTGGATACAATTCAGATATGTCTAAAGATGCACCAAAAGCTACATTGACTTCAGCAGTATGGAATTGGGCAGCATATTATACATGGGCAGTTGACAATGTAATCAACGGAACATGGACAAATGAAAATTATTTTGGTGGAATGGAAGAAGGATTAGTTGATATTGCACCTCTTAATGAAAGCATAGTAGCTGAAGGAACTGAAGAAGCAATTGAAGCTGCAAGAGCAACAATTCTTGATGGAAGCTTTAATGTTTTTGATGGCGTAATTGAAACAAATGACGGCAAAACAGTTGGAGAAGAAGGAAAAACTCTTGATGATGCAACTATTACCGGAGGAATTAACTGGTACTTTAAAACAGTTACTGTTAAATAATGTAATTTTGTAAATTAGAGGGGTTAGTAACTTATGCTGACCCCTTATTATTGTTTATAGGCTTATAGCTGGTATTGTAATAATCAGCAATTAATGTGTTAAATCATGCAGATAGGAGTTAATATGTCTAAATCAAATGAAACAACATATGCCATTGAGCTAAAAGGAATTTCAAAAGTGTTTGGAACTGTTGTAGCTAATGACAACATAAATCTTAACGTAAAATATGGGGAAATTCTTGCTTTGCTTGGAGAAAATGGCTCAGGTAAAACAACTTTAATGAATATGTTGTCTGGTATTTATTATCCGGATGCAGGAACTATATCCATTTCAGGAAAAGAGGTTGCTATTAATTCGCCTACAGAAGCAATTGATTATGGAATAGGCATGATTCATCAACATTTCAAATTAGTAGAAATTTTAAGTGCAATGGATAACATAGTCTTGGGCACAAAAGAAAAATATTTGAAACCAAAGGCGTTAAAAGAAAAGATATTAAAAATAAGTGATAAATTTGGACTGGAAATTGAGCCGGAGAAAAAAATATACAACATGTCTGTTAGCGAAAAGCAGACTGTTGAAATTATGAAAGTGCTGTACCGAGGAGCAGAGATTTTAATTTTAGATGAGCCCACAGCCGTATTAACACCTCAAGAAATAGAAAAATTATTTGTAATATTGCGTAAAATGAAGGAACAGGGACGTTCAATAATTATAATTACACATAAACTCCATGAGGTGTTAGCTATAAGTGACCGTGTTTCAATTCTTCGAAAAGGACATCTTATTGATACAGTTGAAACTAGTAAAACAAATGAAAACCAACTTACAGAGTTAATGGTTGGAAGGCCAGTGAGCTTAAAAATAAATAGACCTGAAGTAACTGAAAAGCATACAATACTTAACGTTGTAGACCTTTCTGTTGCCGGTGAAGATGGAACAGAGGCTTTGAAGAATGTTAACTTCAAGCTTAAAAGGGGAGAAATTCTAGGTGTTGCAGGAATCGCAGGCAGTGGACAGAAAGAATTGTGCGAATCAATCGCAGGACTCGTAAAAATTAAAAATGGTGCTATTTTATGTAATAAAGAAAATATTATAGGGAAAACTCCCGATGAAATTATAAAATTAGGAATAAGCATGAGCTTCGTTCCAGAAGATCGTCTTGGTATGGGATTGGTTAGTTCCATGGGCATGGTTGACAATATGATGCTGAAGTCATACAAGGATAATAAAGGTTTTTTTGTAGATAAAAAGCCATCAAAAATACTATCAGAAATGCTTATAAAAAAACTTGCTATTATTACTCCAAGCGTTGAAACACCTGTTAGAATGATGTCTGGGGGGAATGTTCAAAAAGTTTTGCTTGGAAGGGAAATTGAATCAAACCCTAATGTGCTCATAACAGCATATCCTGTACGAGGACTTGATATTAATTCTTCATATGTGATTTATGATTTGCTAAATGAACAGAAGAAAAAAGGAGTGGCAATTCTTTTTATTGGAGAAGATTTGGATGTATTGCTGGAGTTGTCTGACAGAATAATGGTTTTATGTCATGGAGAATTGAAGGGAATTGTTGATGCCAAACAAACGACTAAGGAAGAAATTGGACTTATGATGACAGGGCGCAGTTTGGAGGGACTTGATCAAGATGAATGATATAATTAAAAAATCGAAAGAACCTCTTTTTCGTACTGTAAAAAGAGCCGAACGTTCTAAAATAGCTATAGTTAGATTGAGAATAATAGCATTTATACTCGCCTTAATTGCTGGTGGATTGTTTATTTTATTAATAGGTTTTAGCCCATTTAAAATATATGCAACCATTATATCAGGAGCATTTCGCAGTAAAATGGCAGTTCAAGCAACTATGAAATTCATGATTCCACTTTTGATTTCGTCTCTTGGGGTGACTCTGGCATTTAAAATGCGGTTTTGGAATATAGGAGCAGAAGGTCAAATAATAATGGGAGCTATTTTTTCCTCGTATTTTGCCTTGTATCACAGCGATTGGCCTCACTTTTTGTTATTGCTGGTGATGTTTGTTGTCGGGTTTGTTGGAGGTGGTTTGTGGGGACTGATACCTGCATACTTTAAAGCAAAATTTAATACCAATGAAACCTTGTTTACATTAATGTTAAATTATATAGCACTGAATGTTATATCGCTTTTACGTGATGGTCCTTGGAAGGACCCGGGTTCTTCAGGATTTCCTAAAATTGCGCGTTTTGATGTTAATGCCCAAATAGATAAAATATTAGGAGTTCAATTTGGATGGATTATTGGATTAATCCTTGTTGTAATTGTATATGTCTATATTAAATATTCAAAACAGGGATATGAAATAAGTGTGGTTGGTGAAAGCGGCGCAACTGCAAAATATGCTGGAATGAATGTGAAAAAGATTATTCTGCGAACTATGATTTTAAGTGGAGGAATATGTGGCATTTCCGGAATGATTCAATCAGCAGGGTCGGACATGACTTTGGCTGCATCAGTTGCAGGTGGAGTTGGATTTACAGCCATTATTGTTGCATGGCTTGCAAGCTTGAATCCATTTAATATTTTAATAGTTTCATTCTTGTTCAGTGTTTTGGAAAAGGGAAGCAGTGTAATGCAATCAACTTATGGGATATCTACATATTCAGCTAGTGTGCTTCAAGGAGTAATCCTATTCTTTATTCTAGGATGCGAATTTTTTATTCGATATAAATTTGTATTGCGCAGTAAACACAAAGGAGGTACCCGATAATGAATATGTTTTTAAACTTTTTAATTGCAGCGGTATTTGCGGGAACTCCCCTCTTGTTTGGAACATTAGGCGAGATAATGAATGAAAAGGCTGGACATTTGAATCTAGGTGTTGAAGGAATGATGGCAATGGGAGCCTGCGGTGGATTTATGGCTGGCTTTTTAAGTGACAATTTAATTATTGCACTTTTAGCGGCATTTGCTGCAGGATTACTTGGCGCATTGATTTATGCTGTTCTTACAATAACTTTTATGGCGGACCAAAATGTAACAGGTCTTACACTTACCATATTTGGAGTGGGAATATCCAATTTTGTTGGTGAATACATGCTAGTAAATTCAAAAACAAGCTCGCTGAAGCTTCCTGAAGGAATTGCAGCCCAAATAAGCAACATAAACATACCTGGTTTAAGTAATATTCCAGTTATTGGACCATTGCTTTTTCAATACAATCCCTTTGTATATTTAGGAATTGCTGTTGCAATAATTTGTGGGTTATATTTGAATCATACGAAAATAGGTTTAAATGTCAGGGCAATTGGAGAAAATCCTGGAGCCGCAGATGCAGCGGGGATTAAGGTAACAAATTTGAAATATCTAAATGTTCTTATAGGTGGAGGGATATGCGGTATTGGTGGTGCTTATTGTTCAATGATTATTTGCGGTGGTGTATGGATGAGCAACAGTGTAAATGGCACAGGATGGATTGCTGTAGCATTGGTAATTTTTGCTTCATGGAGCCCGTTGAGAGCAATTTTTGGATCATTTATATTTGGGGCATTTAACATATTGAAATATTATTTTCCTAAAACAATTTTCACTGTACCAAATGCATTTTATGATATGCTACCATTTGTAATTACAGCACTTGTGCTAGTAATAACATCTATTCGTAAGTCAAAAGAAAATTCACAACCTGCAAGTTGCGGAGTGAATTACTTTAGGGAAGAAAGATAATTTTAATAGTTAGGACTAAGTTTAAACAATTGTTGACAACTTAGTCTTTTTTTATTTAAATTGTTAATAGATTTGAAAATCAAGCAACGCACTAATAGATTTAAACTATATTTTATATATGCACTATAATTATATTATATAATGAAGTTAAATATATTATATGTATAAAACATTGTTTTAAACAAAAACTAATGGTAAAGGAGGTTTTATGAAAAAAATAATATTATTGACTATAATTTTAACATTGCTTGCTGTAGGCTGCAATATATCAGTGTCAAGTGTTTCGAAAATAGAAATAGTTAATTCTGCAACCAAGGAAATAATCACATTGGCGGGTGACAGTGAGGATGTGAAATTAATTATCAGTGCATTAAACAAAAAAGCTAGGACTGATGTAGATACTAAATCCTTTTTTTCATATGAATTACATTTAATAAGGGATTCAAATCAAGATTTGTATACACTTTATTTTGATTTAGAAAATCAGATTGCATATCTATTAAAAGGAAGCGACTTATATAAAATTAAAGACAAGCAAGCAAAAACATTGTTTTTAAATGAAAATTTTTCATACATATATATTAACTCATCAATATATGAAGCATACATTGACTATAATGGCACTAAATTAATCCCTAGTATAGAATACAATTGGACATACAAGGACATAGAAGGTAGGTTTACTAAAAAACAAGGAAATAATAATCTAGACAATCAAATGCAAGATATAGTGTTGACTGAAAAGGATACAATAGGTATTAAATATGAAGAAAATCCTGATAGCCAAGTTATTAGAATATATTCACAGGGGACTTTAATGTATTCAGGAGTAAATTTAGATGAAATGCTAAATAACATAAAAAATGATGGAGAGTACTTTATTCAATGCCAGGCACAGTGGCTCTTAAAAAACGAGTCACAGTATTATGGAAATCAAACAATAGAATTTACCGCCAATATAGACCATCCAGCGCAGTTTGAAATAGTAACTAAAGAAAATTACCCAGGCAATATACTTCTTGTCTTTGTTGAGAATTTAAATGATGACGAAACTGTAACAGTTAAGACAGATGCAGTGAAACTTGATACCCTTATGTACAATTATAAAGGAAAAAACATTTTTATGTATCCAATTGACTTAAACACAGTGCCTGGAGACTATAAGCTTACAGCAACTATAAGTGATGACAGACAAACAAAATATACGGTTGAAAGAATTTTGACAGTTAAAAATAAAATTTTCAAAACACAATATTTAACTGTTAATGAAGAAATAAACCAGACAAACAATGATAATGCAGCAATTTTTGAATTCTCACAACTTGTTAAGCCTTCAAGGAGCAATTCAGTTGATGAAAAGCTTTGGGAAGGAACATTTATAATGCCTGTTGAAGGCGAACTTACAACAGATTTTGCTGAAATTAGATATGTAAACAATGAACAGTCTTCCTCAAGACATTCTGGGCTAGATATTGCTGCCCCCAAAGGTACATTAGTGAAAGCACCAAACAATGGGGTGGTTGTATTTGCCATGGATGGTCTTTTATCTTCTGGAAATACTGTGGTTATAGACCATGGGATGGGTTTGTTTACATCATATTATCACCTTGATAATATAGAAGTTGAAAAAGGTGAAAAGGTAAAAAAAGGAGATGTAATTGGAACCGTTGGAACAACAGGATTTTCCACAGGACCTCACTTGCATTATGCAGTGAGCATATACAACACATACATAAATCCCTATCAAACATTGAGTGGAATAATAGATTAGGATAATTAAATGTTTGTAAAGTTTAAAAGATGGTATATAATATGTATGTAGTTAAGTAATAGGGAGGAAATTATGGAATACTTGGGATGGGCTTGGCTTGGAATTATAGTTGCATGTCTTGCAATTGAAGCTTTTACGCTTGGATTAACTACAATATGGTTTGCTGTAGGTGGGCTTATTGCATGGTTTGTTTATTTGACTGGAATAGGTCTTCATATACAAATAGCAACTTTCCTTTTAGTGTCTATACTGTGCCTAGTTTTTACAAGGCCTATAGCCGTTGAAAAGTTAAAGATAGGCAAAATAAAAACAAATGCAGAAAGCTTAATTGGAGAAGATGTTAAAGTTCTTACTAGAATAGACAATATGGAAAACAAAGGAACAGTAAAAGTAAAAGGTCAAGAATGGTCGGCCAGGTCATGGGACGACCAAATAATAGAAAAAGATGAAATGGTTGTTATAAAGGAAATAGTAGGCGTTAAGCTTATAGTAAAAAGAAAATAGTCGGAGGTAAATAAATGGGATTTTATGGTTTTGCTTTTTTAGTTGTAGTAGTAATAGCGTTAATAGCAACAAATATTAGAGTTGTGCCACAGGCCAATGCATATGTAATTGAGCGACTTGGTGCTTATCAGTCAACTTGGGGAGTTGGAATTCATGTTAAACTTCCTTTATTAGACAAAATAGCAAAAAAAGTTTTGTTAAAAGAACAAGTGATTGATTTTCCACCACAGCCAGTTATAACAAAGGATAATGTAACAATGCAGATTGATACGGTAATATTTTTCCAAATAACAGATCCAAAATTTTACGCGTATGGAGTTGACAGACCAATGTCTGCAATAGAAAATCTTGCTGCCACAACATTAAGAAACATAATTGGAGATTTGGAGCTTGATCAAACATTGACATCAAGAGAAATTATCAATACTAGAATGCGTATTGTTTTAGATGAAGCAACAGACCCATGGGGCATAAAAATAAATCGTGTTGAAGTTAAGAACATTATACCACCTAAAGAAATTCAGAATGCAATGGAAAAACAAATGAAAGCGGAAAGAGAAAAAAGAGAGTCTATACTTATAGCAGAAGGACAAAAAAGGTCTGCGATATTGGTATCAGAAGGTAAGAAGGAATCTGTTATACTTGAAGCAGAGGCTGAAAAGCAATCAGTAATCCTCAGGGCAGAAGCTAGAAAAGAAGCTACCATAAGAGAAGCTGAAGGTCAAGCAGAAGCTATTCTCAGCGTTCAAAAGGCAACTGCAGAAGGTATTATAATGATAAGAGAATCTCAACCTAACAAAGAAGTATTAACATTAAAGAGTTTTGAAGCATTTGAAAAAGCAGCAAATGGTCAGGCTACAAAGATTATCATACCATCAGATATTCAGGGGCTTGCAGGACTTGCAACTTCATTGATGGAAACAGTAAAAGATAAATAAGTCAAGAATATTAACTAATGATTTGATTAAAACTGTTTCATTAAAAAACTAACGCGCTGGGGAACCAGCGCGTTATATATATAGTTATATTATCTGAATATATTCTTTGAAAATGTAATTCTGTTTCTGTTTTGAATGAATTTGTCTGAAATAATCGCTTGAACAACTAATGTGATTCCTATTGCTGCAATAATATCACCAATGCTCAATATAAACAAATTACCTACAGGTATGACATTTCCCAAAAAGCTTAGTCTTGCATTTTCTGCAGCCGTGAAAAATAATATTTTGCCACTTTTTAGCAAATCATAGGTTTCAGGTCCATAAACTTTTGCAGCAGATTCTGAAGCAAGAGGAAATTTAAAACCGTTTAATGTAAATACCAACAAATTTGAGCATAATCCTACAAGAGGGAGATACATAAACTTCATGCTTATATTCAAAACTAAAAATACAAGTGTTAAAATAAATGAAACAAATAAAAAACCAGCATATAGAAAAGAACTGTAATCATATAGACCTAAATTCATTATTGTAATGCACAAGTATAAAAAAGCAGATACATAAATGATCGGTCGTGCACTAAAATTAACATATGCTAATCTTGATATTTTTCCTCCTCTAATAAAGCCAATAACTATTCCAAGAATTAAAGCTTCAAAAAACATGATTGCCTCCATTCATTTATTTATGTAATAAGTTTACAATATTTCACAAATTATATCAACTTATATTTAAATAAAAAAATAATATCATGGTGGACTTTGTTAATGGTGGAAAAATAAATGAATATTGACTGACTATAATATATATGGTATCATTTTTTTGAATATTTAATTTTCAAATAGGAGGTTTTCAATTTGTTAGAAAATGACTCGATATGGGGTCCAATAGTTTTGCAAATAGTGCTGATTTTAGTTAATGCGATTTTTGCATCGGCTGAGATTGCTGTTATTTCAATGAATGATAACAGGATGGCAAAAATGGCGGCTGAAGGAGATAAGCGTGCTATAAAATTAAGCAAATTAACATTGCAGCCATCGCGTTTTCTTTCAATAATACAGGTCGGAATAACTCTGGCTGGTTTTTTTGGAAGCGCTTTTGCAGCGGATAATTTTGCAAGCAGACTAACTAATAGTTTTATTAAAATGGGAGTAGATTTTCCAGCTCCAACTTTAAATACAATTTCAGTTATAGTAATCACTTTGATATTATCATATTTTACACTTGTTTTTGGCGAGCTAGTGCCAAAGAGAGTGGCAATGAAAAATGCAGAAAAATTAGCGTTGTTTATGTCTGGATTTTTATACTTTATATTAAAAATGTTTGCACCACTAGTTTGGCTTCTTACAGCTTCTACAAATGGAGTATTAATGCTTCTAGGAATTGATCCTAATTCTCAAGATGAAGAAGTGACAGAAGAAGACATAAGAATGATGGTAGATGTTGGGAGCGAAAAAGGATCAATTAATGCCAATGAAAAAGAAATGATTCAAAACATTTTCGAGTTTGACAATATAACTGCTGAAGAAGTAATGACCCACAGGACCGAAGTGGAAATTTTATGGCTTTATGAAACTGATGAAGAATGGGAACAAAAGATAACGGCAAGCAGACACTCTAGATATCCTGTTTGTGAAGGTAGCGCAGATAATGTTTTAGGTGTTTTAAATGTGAAAGATTATTTTAGACTTAAGGAAAAAACCAGAGAAATAATTATGGATAAAGCCGTAAAGCCTGCGTACTATGTACCAGAAACAGTTAGAACAGATATCATGTTCCAAAATATGAAAAAAAGCAGAAATCACTTTGCGGTAGTTTTTGATGAATATGGAGGAATGAGCGGTGTTATAACAATGGATGATTTAATTGAACAAATAGTTGGAAGGTTTGATGATGATTATTTGACCCCAGAAGCCCCAACAATTGAAAAAATAGACGCTGATACATGGAAAATAAAAGGTTCTGCATATTTGGATGATGTTTCAAAACAACTTAAAGTGTCATTGCCAGATGGAGATTTCGAGACATTTGGTGGGCTGGTTTTTGGTGTGCTTGGCATAATACCTGAAGATGGAACAACTATGGAACTGGAAGAATACGGTCTTAAAATACAAGTAACAGAAATAAAAGGACGAAGGCTTGAAACTGCAATAGTCTATAAAAACCAAGATGCAACTGATTACGAAGATTGAATTTAGATACGTTTAAGCTAGATCCTGTATTATATTCAATACAAGGAGGAATTATGGACTATATTATGAACAAGTTATTGGTGTTGCCAGGGATATTGTTGGGAATTTCCATACATGAATTTTCTCATGGCTACGCAGCAGTGAAAATGGGTGATGACACTCCCCGTTTGCAGGGACGGTTGACAATGAACCCTCTCAAGCATTTAGACCCTTTGGGATTTATATGCCTATTAATGTTTGGATTTGGCTGGGCGAAGCCAGTTATGATTAATCCTAGAAATTTTAAAAACCCCAAAAGAGATGATGCCTTAGTAGCTTTAGCAGGACCTTTAGCCAACTTTTTAACTGCTTTTGTATTTGTAATATTTATGAAAATTGCGGACACCTATATGCCGTACAATGCAGTAGGTCAAATATTGTGGCAAGTTTTAAGGAGTACTGTTGTTATTAATCTTGTGCTTATGATATTCAACTTAATACCAATACCTCCACTTGACGGTCATCATATACTAGCAAGTATTGGAGGACCTAAAGTTTGGAATTTTTACAATAAATATCATGACCATCTAAGATTTGCAATGCTTCTTCTTATAGTATTCAATGGAGTTAGCTTGATTATTAATCCAGCTATAAGTTTCTTTTATAATTTATTAACATCATTAGTATTCTAGGTGAATTATGGAGAATAAGAAAGAATACAGAAATAAAATTCTGAAAATCAGAAACAATATGGAAAATCATGATGTAAAGGAAAAAAGTAGCATCATTATTAATAAATTAATGAATTTGGAAGCATATAAAACGAGCAATGTTGTTTTTGTCTATATGGATTTTAAAAATGAAGTTATGACAAAATTTTTAATAAAACAAATGCTTGTAGAAAACAAACGTGTAGTAATACCATATACGGATACAATAAATACAGTGATAATTCCTTCAGAACTTAAAAACATGGAAGAGGATTTAGTCGTAAGTAGTTATGGGTACTACGAACCAAAATATGAAAATATAGTTCCTGTTAGGCCAGAAGAATTTGATTTAATTGTAGTTCCTGGAGTTGTATTTGATAAAAATCTTAACAGAATTGGTTTTGGTAAGGGATATTATGATAGGATACTATGCCATTTGAAATCAAGTGCGCAGGCTGTTGCTATTGCCTATGAATTCCAGGTATTAGATGAGGTTCCAAGTGAAGTGCACGACATAAAAATGGATATTATTATAACTGAAGAAAACATATATAATTAGAAAACAAAGCTCAAATACTAAGTATTTGAGCTTTGTTTTATCTTGCTATTGTTATTACATACACTTTTCCTACCCCGTAATCAAGAAGTGCTTTTGAACATTCATCGGCAGTAGAACCTGTTGTGTACACATCATCAACAAGTAGAACAGTTCTATTTTTTATCCGTTCATTGCTTTTTAATGTTTTTACTATAAAGGCATTTTTTAAGTTTTTTCTTCGCTCTTCCTTGGATTGCTCACTTTGCTTAGGTGTTTCTTTCGTTCTTTTTAATGGATCAACAAAGGGTATTGCTGATTTTGCAGCTAGGTATTTTGCAAGAAGTTCTGACTGATTGTAACCTCTTTTTCGAATTTTTGATGAATGAAGTGGTACTGGTAATATGTAGTCAAAATTTAGATAATCTATACTCTCCATGTAATGAAAAATACAATTTCCAAAGAATTTATAAAAATATGGTTTATTATAGTATTTAAAGTTATAAATTCCATTCTTTATTATACCTTCATATGCAAAAGGAGATTTCGACATTTCAAAATGATTTTCATAAGAACTACAATCTGGACAAAGATTAGTTGAAGAGGTAAAGCCAATTGGTTTTGAACATTTGCTGCAGCTGGGAGGAACATTCTTTTTAATCAGGGCTTGGCAATTTGGGCATATGTACTTGTCCCCAATGGATTCATCATATACATCACAAAAGAAACATGTGTTTTTTTCTGGATATAAAAGTTCTAGGAATGATTCAATGTAAGTGTTCATAATTACTCCTGTTTACTCTATAAACCCTTCTGACAGCATAGTATAAGTCTCAACAGTAGAATGCAGCCTATAATCTAGCGCTGAAAAGCGCTTATCAATTTTATTGTTGTCAACCATGTCTTTCATATATTTTTCAAATCCAACTAGAACCACTAATTTTTTTGCCCTAGTTATGGCAGTGTAAAATAAATTACGTGTTAATAGCATAGGTGGACCCCACACAATTGGCATTATTACCACTGGAAATTCACTTCCTTGACTTTTGTGAACGGTTGTGGCATATGCGAGAATAAGTTCGTCTAATTGAGTAAATGAGTATATAACTTCTTTTTCTTCATCGTACTGAACAAATATTTCTTGTTCAACTTCGTCAATAAATATAATATAACCAATGTCTCCGTTGTAAACGCCTTCGCCAGTAATGATTTTATCATTTTGTCCATAAATCTTCCACTCAGCCTGATAATTGTTTTTAACCTGCATTACCTTGTCACCAACGCGAAAAATATATTTACCAAAAACTTTTTCTTTTTTTATTTTAGAAGGTGGATTTATTGCTGCTTGAATTTTTCTGTTCAACTCTATTACACCAATTTCTCCCTTTTTCATGGGAGAAAGCACTTGTATATCTTTAATAGGATTATAATTATATTTTAAAGGAAGTCGATTTTTGTATAGATCTACTATTAAATCTAATATATCTAGACTGTTATTTTCTCTCATAAAGAAAAAATCAGAGTCTTTTTTGTTACATATTGGCATGGAACCGTTATTAATCATATGGGCATTTTGAACAATCATACTTCCTAAAGACTGTCTGAATATGGTATCCAGCCTTATTGTTTTTATTGTGTTGCTCTTAATAATATCTAAAAGAACATTGCCTGCTCCAACAGAAGGAAGTTGATCAACATCGCCGACTAAAACTAATCTAGTTCCTCTTTTAATTGCTTTTAAAAGATTTTTCATAAGTAATATATCAACCATGGACATTTCATCCACTATTACAACATCACAGTCAAGTGGAGAGTTTTCGTTTTTATTAAATACTAAATTGCTATCGTCTTCTCCATACGTATACTCTAACATCCTGTGTATTGTTTTTGCCTCTCTTTTAGCTGACTCAGTTATACGTTTTGTTGCTCTTCCAGTTGGGGCACAAAGAAGGACCTTTTTATTCATTTTTTCAAAAATATTCAGGATAGAAAGTATTATAGTTGTTTTACCTGTACCAGGACCTCCTGTTATTACAGTTACTCCGTTTATAATTGATTGGATTGTTGCTTGCTTTTGCTTTTCAGTAAGAATAATTGAAGAATCTTCTTCAACTATATTTAAATAAGGTCTAACATCTTCTTCTGATATTTCAAAATCGGCCCTTGCCAAACTAATCAAATCATTGCAAACATTTATTTCTGCAGTATGATATGGTAGGTAATACACAACTTGTTCATCATAGATTGTTTCAATATGTATATTGCCTGTAAAGGCCATATTGCGAATTTCATCTTCCGTGCACTCTACATTTGTTTCTAGTATAGCTAATGCGCTGTTTAATAGCATGGTGTAAGGAACGTATGTGTGACCTCTAGATGCGTATTCTGCAAGAACATATTTTACCCCTGAGGATATTCTGTATGGAGAGCTTTTTTCTACTCCCAAAGATGCAGCTATTTTGTCCGCAAGTTTAAAGCCAATACCGTATATATCTTCAGTAAGTCTGTATGGGTTTTCTGCAATTGTGCTTATGGTATTCTTACCGTATTGTTTATATATTTTAACACTGTAGCTTGTGCTTATTTCATGGCTTTGCAAAAACATCATCATTTCCTTTATATCTGATTGCTCAACGAAGCTTTTAGAAATCATGTCTGCCTTTTTTTCGCCTATTCCTTCGACTTCAGTAAGTCTCAAAGGATTTTTTTGAATTATATCAAATGTATCTTCTTTAAATTTTTCAACTATCTTTTGTGCAGTGAATTTTCCAATCCCCTTAATTAAGCCAGAGGATAAATAATTTTCGATTTGATCTAGGCTAGAAGGGAGAACAGTATTGTACATATTAACTTGAAATTGTTCCCCATACTTGGGATGCTTAATTTTATTTCCATATACTTCTATTATTTCACTAGTTACATCAGTACTAAAAACTCCTGTTATAGTTATTATATCATTTTCCACTTCCATTAAGGCAACGGTATAGCCATTTTCGCTATTTCGAAAAACTGTTTCAATAATTGTACCCTTTAATGTTTCCATTTATCGCTCCTTAATGATTGTTTCTACTACCTGAAATTATATCACAAAATCATACATTCAAATAGTAATTTTTATATGGTTAATAATTCTTATATAATTTATACAAACTACAAATATATCTTTTAAAGAACGATGAATTGTGGTAAACTAAATTTCAGATTAAGTTAAAAATTTAGGTAAAATAAACACTTGAATACGAGGAAGGAATTTTTATGTCTAAGGAAAGTTTTATTAAAGGTGCTGCAATATTAAGTATTGCAGGATTACTAGTTAAGATATTGGGAGCTATATATAGAATCCCATTGACAAATCTTATTGGGACGGAAGGTATAGGTTATTATCAGCCTGCTTACAACATATATAATTTGTTGTTGGTTGTGTCATTAGCGGGATTTCCAACAGCAATAGCAAAGCTAGTTTCTGAAAGAAGAGCATTGCAAAATTATGAGGGAGCATATCAAGTATATAAAGTTTCACGCTGGGGTTTGTTTTTAATAGGACTTGTGTCTTCTATATTTGTTTTAATATTTGCAAAAAACCTTGTTACATTCATAGGTTTCCCAGGTTCTTACTATTCAATGATTGCACTTGTGCCTGCATTGTTTGCAGTACCTCTTTTATCAGCATACAGAGGATTTTTCCAGGGCACGCAAAACATGGTTCCTATTGCAATATCACAAATTGTTGAGCAGGTTTTCAGAGTTTCAGTAGGACTGTACTTGGCATATGCATTTGTAGGCAAGGGACTTGAAGAAGCAGCAGCAGGAGCTACATTTGGGGCTTCCATAGGTGGATTAGCTGCATTAGTACTTATTTATTTAATATTTTTCTTCAGCAAGAAGGGCATTAAGGAAGAAATATCACTTTCTTCCCACAACAAGAAAGAACCTGTATGGGATATAGTTAAAAATTTATTGTATATAGCAATACCAATTACCATTGGAGCATCTATAGCTCCTTTAATGGGAATGATGGATTCATACATTGTATCAAACAGACTTGCTACAATTGGTTATACAAGTATACAAATAGCAGACATGTATGGTGAGTTAAGTGGAACGGCTCAAACACTAATAAACTTCCCACAAGTATTTTCAACAGCTGTTGCAATGAGCTTGGTACCGGTTATAACAGAATCATTCACAAGGAAACAATATGATAAACTTAACACAACTGCAAATATTGGAGTTAAAATATCTTTAATAATAGGTTTGCCTTGTGGAATAGGGCTTTACCTGCTTGCAGAACCTATAATTGCTTTATTGTATTCATCCATAGGACCAGCAAAACACATAAGTTCCGGAGCACTTTTGCAAATATTAGCAATAAGCGTTATTTTTCTTACTTTAGTTCAAGCATTTACTGCAATACTGCAGTCAATAAATAAACAGTTTCATCCTGTGAAAAACTTGGCCATAGGCTTAGTGGTTAAGGTAGTAATATCATATATACTTATTGGAATGCCATCTGTGAATATTAAAGGAGCTGCAATAAGCACAACTATAGCATATCTTGTGGTTGCTTTATTAAACTGGTATGATATAAACAGAAAAACAGAAATTAAAATTAATCTCATAAAGGTTTCAGCGAGGCCTCTATTATCAACTGCAGCAATGGCAGTAGCTGTAGAAGTGGTTTTCAGAGTTGTAAAGTTAATACTTGGTAGTCAAAATTTAGCAACTTTAGTTTCCATAGCCATAGGTGGAGTTGTATATATAATTTGCTTATTTTTAACTGGGGCAATTACAGAAGAAGACTTAGAATTAATCCCTAAAGGGGAAAAATTAAAAAGATTTGTGAGGAAATAGAATGAATACAATTCAAATAATCGGCTTGGGAGCAGGTAGCATTGATGATTTGACCATAAGGGCTCACAAAGCATTAAATGAAGGAATACCAACATATGCTAGAACAGAAAGACATCCAATAATTCAGGAACTTAGAAAAAATATCAATATAACTACCTTTGATGATTATTTTGAAAAATACGAATCATTTGATGAAGTGTATGAAAAAATAAAAGAGAGCATCATTGAATCATCAAAAAAGCACAAAATAATTAACTACTGCACAGCAGGAAGTCCATATTACGGTGATTTAGTAACAAAAAAGCTCATTAATGAATATAAGGATGAAATTAATATAATAATAATAGACGGAATCAGTTTTCTAGATAAGTGTATTAAATTATCTGGTTTTTCAGATTATAAAAACATTGGAATCTTAGATTGTTTAGAGGCTGATGAATTTTCTTTTGATGTTGATTATTTCAATGTAATAACACAGGTTTACGATTTGGAAATTGCTTCCCAACTTAAATTGAAACTAATGGAAATATATCCAGATGATGCATCAGTATTAATAATTGATGTTTTAGAAGAAAATATAAAAAAAATACCGCTATATTTGCTTGATCAAGAAAAAAAATACGGATTTTCAACATATTTTTGCATTCTGCCTATTGAAATTTCTAAAAAGACAGTGTATAATGTAAATAATCTATGCAGGATAGTAAAAATACTTAGAGGGCCTGATGGATGTCCATGGGATAAGAAGCAGACACATAATTCTATAAGACAGTGTGTTATTGAAGAAGCCTATGAAGTGGTAGATGCAATTGACAATGACGATACAGATAATTTAGTAGAAGAGCTTGGAGATTTGTTGTTTCAGGTAATTTTCCATTCAGAGCTTGGAAGTGAAGACGGATATTTTAACATTAACGATGTGGTAAGTAACCTTTGCAATAAAATGTATTCTAGACATCCACATGTTTTTGGGGAAATGAAGGCTGATAATATTGATGAGGCTTTACAAAACTGGGAATCATCAAAACAGAAGGAAAAAAATCTAAGTACTTATACTGATAACTTGAAAAACGTTCCTAAGGCGTTGTCCACACTTAGCAGAAGTTACAAAATTCAGAAGCGGGCAGCAGAAGTAGGGTTTGATTGGCCCGATGAAAAAGGGGCTATATCAAAAATCAAAGAAGAACTATTCGAATTCATTGAAGAATTCAACAAAAATGATTTGGAAAAAATGGAAGAAGAGTTCGGAGATTTGTTATTTTCACTTGTTAATTTCGCAAGATTTATGAAAATAAATCCTGACGTAGCGTTAAATAGAACCATTAACAAATTTATTAACAGGTTTGAATATATAGAAAATAATTCAACTAAAGATTTAAAAGAAATGACTTTGAAAGAAATGGATGAGTTGTGGGAGAAATCAAAGTTCCAATAGGAATTTAGATAAAAACAAACAAACTACAAATATTTAAGGAGGGTTTTTTATGAATAAAGCTGATTTAATTGCTAGTGTAGCGGAAAAAACTGGATTTACAAAAAAAGATGCAGAAAAAGCGTTAAATGGTTTCATGGAAACAATAAAAGA